>NC_002942.5:362500-607500 GCF_000008485.1 Legionella pneumophila subsp. pneumophila str. Philadelphia 1
CAAGCCCGGAGATAGCTGGTTCTCCCCGAAAGCTATTTAGGTAGCGCCTCGTGAATGATTACTGGGGGTAGAGCACTGTTTCGGCTAGGGGGCTGTCATGGCTTACCAAACCGATGCAAACTCCGAATACCGGCTAATTGAATCACGGGAGACACACGGCGGGTGCTAACGTCCGTCGTGGAGAGGGAAACAACCCAGACCGCCAGCTAAGGTCCCCAAGTACTAGTTAAGTGGGAAACGATGTGGGAAGGCATAGACAGCCAGGAGGTTGGCTTAGAAGCAGCCACCCTTTAAAGAAAGCGTAATAGCTCACTGGTCGAGTCGGCCTGCGCGGAAGATGTAACGGGGCTAAAACTAGTCACCGAAGCTGCGGATGTGCGCGAAGGCGCACGTGGTAGGGGAGCGTTCTGTAGGCTGATGAAGGTGCATTGAGAAGTGTGCTGGAGGTATCAGAAGTGCGAATGCTGACATGAGTAACGATAATGTGGGTGAAAAGCCCACACGCCGGAAGTCCCAGGTTTCCTGCACGACGTTAATCGGAGCAGGGTGAGTCGGCCCCTAAGGCGAGGCTGAAGAGCGTAGTCGATGGGAACCAGGTTAATATTCCTGGACTTTTTATAAGTGGTGAAGTGGGGACGAAGAAGGCTAGGTGAGCCAGGCGTTGGTTGTCCTGGTACTTGCATGTAGGGGGGAAGACTTGGCAAATCCGGTTTTCCATAACTCTGAGGTGCGAAGTGGTTCTGACCTTTTGGTACAGAGAAGTCATTGATGCCCGGCTTCCAGGAAAAGCTGCTAGCCATAACTTATAGAGAACCGTACCGCAAACCGACACAGGTGGACAGGTAGAGAATACTAAGGCGCTTGAGAGAACTCGGGTGAAGGAACTAGGCAAAATGGTACCGTAACTTCGGGAGAAGGTACGCCCTTTCTGGTGATGGGATTTACTTTCAGAGCTGGAGAGGGCCGCAGAGACCAGGTGGCTGCGACTGTTTATTAAAAACACAGCACTCTGCAAATTCGTAAGAAGACGTATAGGGTGTGACGCCTGCCCGGTGCCGGAAGGTTAATTGATGGGGTTATCTTCGGAGAAGCTCTTGATCGAAGCCCCGGTAAACGGCGGCCGTAACTATAACGGTCCTAAGGTAGCGAAATTCCTTGTCGGGTAAGTTCCGACCTGCACGAATGGCGTAACGATGGCCACACTGTCTCCACCCGAGACTCAGTGAAATTGAAATCGCTGTGAAGATGCAGTGTACCCGCGGCTAGACGGAAAGACCCCGTGAACCTTTACTATAGTTTTGCACTGGACTTTGATGATGACTGTGTAGGATAGGTGGGAGGCTGTGAAGTGAGGACGCTAGTTCTCATGGAGCCGCCCTTGAAATACCACCCTGTTGTTATTGAGGTTCTAACTTGGTCCAGTAATCCTGGATGAGGACAGTGTATGATGGGTAGTTTGACTGGGGCGGTCTCCTCCCAAAGAGTAACGGAGGAGCACAAAGGTACCCTCGGTACGGTCGGACATCGTACCAAGAGTGTAAAGGCAAAAGGGTGCTTGACTGCGAGAGTGACGGCTCGAGCAGGAACGAAAGTTGGTCTTAGTGATCCGGTGGTTCTGAATGGAAGGGCCATCGCTCAACGGATAAAAGGTACTCCGGGGATAACAGGCTGATACCGCCCAAGAGTTCATATCGACGGCGGTGTTTGGCACCTCGATGTCGGCTCATCACATCCTGGGGCTGAAGCAGGTCCCAAGGGTATGGCTGTTCGCCATTTAAAGTGGTACGCGAGCTGGGTTTAGAACGTCGTGAGACAGTTCGGTCCCTATCTGCCGTGGGCGTAGGAAAATTGAGAGGAGCTGCTCCTAGTACGAGAGGACCGGAGTGGACGAACCTCTGGTGCACCGGTTGTCACGCCAGTGGCATGGCCGGGTAGCTAAGTTCGGACGGGATAACCGCTGAAAGCATCTAAGCGGGAAGCCTCCCTCAAGATGAGTTTTCCCATGAAGCCCGTTGAAGACTACGACGTTGATAGGCAAGGTGTGGAAGCGCAGTAATGCGTGAAGCTAACTTGTACTAATTGGCTGATTGTCTTGACCATATAATCTGAGTAACTTCAGAATATGATATTGATTTGTATACCTGATAAGTATCGTGTAAACTCTGACTCTTTACCAAACCTGTGGCTTAATAAAGCAATCAAAGCCTCAGGTAAACCAGTTTTCCTGGCGACTATAGCGATTTGGAACCACCTGATACCATCTCGAACTCAGAAGTGAAACATTTCCGCGCCAATGATAGTGTGAGGCTTCCTCATGCGAAAGTAGGTCATCGCCAGGGTTTTATTTTATAGTGTGGCATGTAAAGCCGACTAAATTAAAATAGGTTAGTTGTATACGCATAATATAAATTAAATAAGCGCTAACCTATCATATGTAAAGAATATGCTGGCGTAGCTCAGTTGGTAGAGCAACTGACTTGTAATCAGTAGGTCCCGGGTTCGATTCCTGGTGCCAGCACCATCTAAATAGGGCTAAACGTTGACTAAAAATGTTGACAATCCATTCATCTTAAAAGACAATAGCGTTCTTTTTGGAGGGGTTCCCGAGCGGTCAAAGGGATCAGACTGTAAATCTGACGGCTCAGCCTTCGAAGGTTCGAATCCTTCCCCCTCCACCAGTTAAGAGAGAAGTTAGAAAGCGGGTGTAGTTCAATGGTAGAACTTCAGCCTTCCAAGCTGATAGCGTGGGTTCGATTCCCATCACCCGCTCCAAAGTAGTGAATAGTATTTGCTTGTTGGTGTGAGTTAGCAAGCTGATATGAAAGCCCACATAGCTCAGGCGGTAGAGCACTTCCTTGGTAAGGAAGAGGTCGTTGGTTCGAGTCCAGTTGTGGGCACCATGTAATATAAATTAGCAAACGGGGAGACTTTCCGATGGCGAAGGAAAAATTTGAACGTAAGAAGCCGCACGTAAACGTGGGCACGATTGGTCACGTAGACCATGGTAAGACGACATTGACAGCAGCTATTACAACGATTATGGCGAAGAAATATGGTGGTACAGCGAAGGCGTACGATCAAATTGATGCTGCGCCAGAAGAAAGAGAGCGTGGGATTACTATTTCTACAGCACATGTTGAATACGAATCAGCGAGCAGACATTATGCACACGTAGACTGCCCGGGACATGCTGACTATGTTAAGAACATGATTACTGGTGCTGCGCAAATGGACGGAGCGATACTGGTTGTATCAGCAGCTGATGGTCCTATGCCACAAACGAGGGAACACATTCTATTGTCTCGCCAGGTAGGTGTTCCATATATTGTTGTGTTCATGAACAAAGCGGATATGGTTGATGACCCTGAGTTATTAGAGTTAGTGGAAATGGAAGTGCGAGATTTATTAAGCAGTTACGATTTCCCAGGGGATGACATACCTATTGTTGTTGGTTCAGCTTTGAAAGCATTGGAAGGTGAAGACAGTGATATAGGCGTTAAGGCTATTGAGAAATTGGTTGAAACAATGGATTCATACATTCCTGAGCCAGTTAGAAACATAGACAAGCCATTTTTGTTGCCGATTGAAGACGTATTTTCAATTTCTGGACGCGGAACAGTGGTAACTGGTCGTGTAGAGAGTGGAATTGTTAAAGTTGGTGAGGAAGTTGAAATTGTTGGAATAAGAGACACCCAAAAGACGACTTGTACGGGTGTTGAGATGTTCCGTAAATTACTTGATGAAGGTCGAGCTGGTGATAACGTTGGTGTGTTATTACGAGGTACGAAGCGAGATGAAGTGGAGCGTGGACAGGTATTGGCGAAGCCAGGAACCATCAAGCCACACACCAAGTTTGAAGCAGAAGTGTATGTATTATCCAAGGAAGAAGGCGGACGTCACACTCCATTCTTTAATGGATACCGTCCACAATTCTATTTCAGAACCACTGACGTGACAGGTACTTGTGACTTGCCATCAGGAGTTGAAATGGTAATGCCTGGAGATAATGTGCAATTAGTTGTTAGCTTGCATGCTCCGATTGCGATGGATGAAGGTTTAAGATTCGCAATTAGAGAGGGTGGCCGAACTGTTGGCGCCGGTGTAGTCGCTAAAATAATCGAGTAATAGAAAAAAGTACAAAAGTGGCATGAGCCTTATATACATGGCTCATGTCAATAAAATTTAGGCCAGTAGCTCAATTGGCAGAGTGGCGGTCTCCAAAACCGCAGGTTGGGGGTTCGATTCCCTCCTGGCCTGCCAACTACAAGTAAATATGAAAAGTTCAAACGAAAATCAAGGTAAGATGAAAGATATAATGTCCTGGCTAGCTATCATATTAGCTACGGCAGGAGCTTTTGTATGTACTTACTATTATACGTTCACAGGACCAATTCAATCGATAATATGGCTTGCTTGGCTTATTTTGATCCTTTTCTTGGGTTACTTAACAACAACAGGTAAAAGAGTCTTTGTGTTTGCGCAAGAAGCAAAAGTTGAATTATTAAAAGTGGTTTGGCCTACACGGCAAGAAACAATACAAACAACTACTATAGTAATGGTGATGGTTGGATTGACAGGATTTATACTCTGGGGAGTAGATTCAATCATGATGTGGGCAATTGCTAAGTTAACACATTTAGGGTGAATATGGTTGAGGAAAACAAAGCAAAACAGTGGTACGTTGTACATGCCTATTCAGGATATGAAAATTTTGTCATGCGCGAAATAACATCTCGTGCAAAACACCACAATTTACAAGATAAAATAGGCGAGGTAGTTGTACCTTCAGAAGAAGTTGTTGAAATGCGTTCAGGCCAAAAGCGTAAAAGTACCCGCAAATTTTTCCCAGGCTATGTACTCGTTCATATGGTAATGGATGATCAAACATGGCACATGGTTAGAGGCATACCCAGAGTTCTAGGCTTTATTGGAGGAACCAGCCAAACCCCGACTCCGATTTCTGATAAAGAAGCTCAGGCCATTATGCAACGAGTTGAAGATGGCGTAACTAAGCCAAGGCCAAAGATACTATTTGAGCCTGGAGAAGTAATCAGAGTGAAAGAAGGTCCATTTGTTGACTTTAATGGAGTTGTTGAAGAGGTCAATTATGAGAAAAACAGACTAAGAGTCGCCGTTCTTATTTTTGGACGCTCAACTCCAGTAGAACTTGAGTTCAGTCAAGTAGAAAAAACATAAATGATTTAGATAAGAATTTAAATTTAAAGGTTTTACAAAACCGGGGAGCTAGAACTTAATTGAAAATGCTAATTCAATAAAAGCTAGCGCATGACCCATAAGGAGTAATAATGGCAAAAAAAGTAGAAGCATATATTAAATTACAGATTCCTGCAGGAAAAGCAAATCCTAGCCCTCCAGTTGGACCTGCTTTAGGTCAACGTGGGGTAAATATTATGGAATTCTGTAAAGCATTCAATGCTGCGACACAGCAAATGGAACAAGGTCTGCCTATTCCAGTTGTTATCACTGTATATAGTGATCGTAGTTTTACCTTTATAACCAAGACCCCTCCAGCTTCAGTTCTTCTGAAAAAGGCTGCTGGTATTCAAAGCGGAAGTGGCACACCAAATACTAAAAAAGTAGCCAAACTGAATGTTAGTCAACTTGAAGAAATTGCTAAGGTCAAGAAACCTGATCTGACAGCGGCTGATCTAGCAGCGGCAGTAAGAAGTATTGCAGGTACAGCACGCAGCATGGGTATTGAAGTTGAAGGTTTGGAATAAGGGGTTACTATGTCAAAATTAACTAAGAAACAAAAGAAAATAGCGGAAGTTATTAAGCCAAATCAACTCTATACAGTTGCTGATGCTGTAGCTATTCTAAAGCAATTTGCATCAAAAAAATTTCGTGAGAGCCTTGATATCAGTATTAATTTAGGAGTTGATCCTCGTAAGTCGGATCAAGTA
Organism: Legionella pneumophila subsp. pneumophila str. Philadelphia 1; assembly: GCF_000008485.1. NCBI lineage: Bacteria > Pseudomonadati > Pseudomonadota > Gammaproteobacteria > Legionellales > Legionellaceae > Legionella > Legionella pneumophila. Next base: position 368,425 of record NC_002942.5, read on the forward strand.
GTACGATCTTCCACCAATCTGCCAAAAGGTACAGGAAAAACAGTACGAGTTGCCGTTTTTGCCCAAGGTGATAATGCTGCTAAAGCAACTGCTGCAGGTGCCGATATAGTCGGGTTTGAAGATCTGGCTGATAAAATCAAAGCAGGCGAAATGAATTTTGATGTTGTTATTGCAACTCCAGATGCTATGAGAATCGTAGGTCAGCTCGGACAGATTTTGGGACCGAGGGGACTTATGCCCAATCCTAAGGTTGGAACAGTAACAACTAACGTGGAAGCAGCGGTTAATGATGCTAAATCAGGACAAGTAAGATATAGAACTGATAAAAATGGAATCATTCATTGTACTGTTGGAAAGGCAGATTTTGCTCCTGAAGATGTTCTTGAAAACGTAGTTGCGTTAATCAATGATCTGAAGAAGGCAAAGCCAGCATCCTCTAAAGGGCAATATCTGAAGAAAATATCTTTATCTACAACAATGGGACCTGGGTTACCTATTGATATTTCATCAATACCTGTGTAACATATCATCCCATTTTTAAGAATTCACGGCATAGATTAGGTTCCATGCCGTCGAAGACCGCAGGTGCCTAGGCTTAATTTCCTGCGCAGACGGTGAACCGGCTCCTTAATAAAGAGACGGCCACCATAACTGTCAAGTCCATGAGATTTGTACATATTAGGAGGTCAGTAACGTGACATTAAATTTAGCTGCAAAAAAAGCCGTTGTTGAAGAAGTGACTGCAGTCGCGTCAAAGGCTATTTCAGCAGTGGTTGCTGATTATCGTGGGTTAACTGTAAATCAAATGACGCAATTGCGTAGTGAAGCACGGAAATCCGGTGTTTATCTTCGTGTGGTGCGAAATACACTAACAAGAAGAGCGTTTAAAAACACTGAATTTGAATGCTTGAATGACTTACTTGTAGGTCCAGTATTTATTGCATTGTCACTGGAAGCACCAAGTGATGCTGCAAGGCTACTGAAAGATTACGCAAAAACATTTGAAAAACTTGAGATTAGAGCATTATCAGTTGGCGGGAAGGTATACAACGCAAATCAAATTGATGCCGTTGCGAGCTTGCCAACACGCGATGAGGCAATATCCAAGTTAATGTATGTGATGAAAGCGCCAATTGAGAAATTTGTTCGCACACTTGCAGAGCCACATGCCAAGTTGGCTAGAACTCTTGCTGCTGTAAAGGACAAGAAAGCAGGCAATCCCGCTTAATCATTATTTAATTTTAATTAGGAGCTAGTAATGGCTGTATCAAAAAACGAAATTTTAGAAACAATTTCTAACATGACAGTGATGGAAGTTGTTGAATTAATCGAGGCAATGGAAGAAAAATTTAATGTTTCTGCTGCCGCTGCTGCCGTAGCTGTTGCAGCACCCGCTGCAGGTGCTGGTGCCGCTGCTGCTGAAGAACAAACTGAGTTTACTGTTGTAATGACCAGCTTTGGTTCTAACAAGGTAAACGTAATCAAGGCAATTCGTGGTATAACTGGTCTGGGCTTGAAAGAAGCTAAAGACTTAGTAGAAGGTGCACCATCAACTGTTAAAGAAGGTGTATCAAAAGATGAAGCTGCCAGTATCAAGAAAGAGCTTGAAGAAGCTGGTGCTACAGTAGAAGTTAAATAATTAAAATATAGCAGTATTTAAGAACCCAGCCATGTTCACATGGCTGGGTTTACTCGTTTGAAAATCATCAATAATTTACAGAGGAACCACCATGGCAGTTGCAGAAGCTAAACCTCAATATTCGCATGCTGAGAAAAAACGATTTCGCAAAAGCTTTGGTAAGCAGACAGATATAATGCCAATACCGAATCTGCTTGAAATTCAACTTAAATCCTACAGGGATTTTCTTCAAACTGATACTAAATTAAGCGAACAACTGAATACGGGATTGCATGCTGCATTTTCTTCTGTATTTCCTATCGAAAGCTTTTCTGGCAATGCAAGACTTGAATACGTCGGATACAAGCTTGGAGAGCCTGCATTTGATGTTCGCGAATGCAAACTACGAGGGCTAACTTACTCAGCTCCTCTAAGAGTCAAGATCAGACTCGTTGTGCTTGATAAAGATGCAAGCGATGATCCTAAGCCTATAAAGGATATTAGAGAGCAAGATGTTTTTATGGGGGAAATTCCCCTAATGACCGACGTTGGTACGTTTGTGGTCAATGGAACTGAACGTGTTGTTGTTTCACAATTACATCGTTCGCCTGGAGTTATATTTGAACATGACAAGGGAAAAACTCACTCTTCAGGTAAATTGCTCTATTCCGCACGAATAATACCTTATCGTGGTTCATGGTTAGATTTTGAATTCGATCCTAAAGATTGCGTTTATGTACGTATTGACAGACGTCGAAAACTGCCAGTGACCATTTTGCTCAGAGCATTGGGCTACGAAGCAGAAGATATATTAAGCGAATTTTTTGAAACAACTCATTGTCATCTAAAAAATGGCGAATACCATATCGATTTAATTCCACAGCGTTTGCGTGGTGAAATCGCCTCATTCGACATTCATGTTCCTGAGACAGGAGAGCTTATCGTAGAGCAAGGTCGTCGAATTACTGCAAGACATATAAAGCAAATGGAAAAAAGCCAAATGCAGGATCTTGTGGTGCCAAGAGACTATTTAATTGGAAAAACATTAGCAAAAAATATTATTGATACCTCAACCGGTGAATTTCTGGCTCAAGCGAATGATGAGATAACGGAAGAGCTTTTAGATGCTATGGCTAACCATGGTATTTTACAAATTGATATGATCTATACTAATGATTTGGATCATGGTTCTTACATATCGGATACATTAAAAATTGATCCCACAGGGTCACAACTAGAAGCGCTCGTTGAAATTTACCGCATGATGCGCCCTGGAGAGCCTCCTACAAAAGAAGCTGCTGAGGCACTATTCAAAAATCTATTCTTTGTTGAAGAAAGATATGATCTATCTGCTGTTGGCAGAATGAAATTTAATCGTCGCGTAGGAATTAAGAGTGACGAAGGCCCAGGCACTTTAACGAAAGAAGATATTTTATCTGTCATTAAAACACTGATAGATATTCGAAACGGTATAGGGATGGTTGATGATATCGATCATCTAGGAAATCGTAGGGTAAGAAGTGTTGGCGAAATGACCGAAAATCAGTTTAGAGTAGGTCTTGTTCGAGTTGAACGTGCTGTTAAAGAGCGCTTAAGTTTGGTTGAATCTGAAAATCTGATGCCACAGGACTTAATTAACGCAAAACCAGTATCCGCCGCAATTAAAGAGTTTTTTGGATCCAGTCAGTTATCACAGTTTATGGATCAAGTGAATCCATTATCTGGTGTTACGCATAAAAGACGTGTATCAGCTCTTGGGCCAGGTGGTTTAACACGTGAGCGGGCTGGATTTGAAGTCCGTGACGTACATACAACACACTATGGTCGTGTGTGTCCAATTGAAACGCCTGAAGGACCAAATATTGGTCTAATCAATTCACTGTCAGTTTATGCAAGAACTAACGAATATGGATTTATTGAAACTCCTTGTCGAAAGGTCGTTAATGGGCGTGTGACAGATGAAGTTGAATACCTATCGGCTATTGAGGAAGTTGATCAATACATTGCACAATCCAATGTTGAGTTAGACGCACAAGGAAATATTCTTGCTGACTTAGTTCCTTGCAGACATCAAAATGAATTTTCACTGACTACTCCGGATAAAATTAACTACATGGATGTCTCGCCCAAGCAAATTGTGTCAGTTGCTGCTTCATTGATTCCGTTTTTAGAACACGATGACGCAAACAGAGCATTAATGGGTTCAAACATGCAACGACAGGCTGTACCAACCTTGCGTTCAGAAAAGCCCTTGGTTGGGACCGGTATGGAAAGAATCGTTGCATCTGATTCAGGAGTCTCAGTTGTTGCGAAGAGAGGTGGAGTTATTGATCTAGTTGATGCTTCTCGTATTGTTGTTCGAGTGAATGACGATGAAACAACAGCAGGGGAAACAGGGGTAGATATTTATAACTTAACCAAGTATTTCCGTTCTAACCAAGATACTTGTATCAATCAAAGACCGATAGTATCAACAGGTGATCGAATTCAACGAGGTGATGTCCTGGCTGATGGTCCATGTACAGATATGGGTGAATTGGCTCTTGGACAGAATCTACTGGTAGCGTTTATGCCTTGGAATGGTTATAACTTTGAGGATTCCATTCTTATATCTGAACGAATCGTTCATGACGACAGATTCACTACTATTCACATCGAAGAGTTAACATGTATAGCTCGAGATACCAAATTAGGTACAGAAGAAATTACAGCAGATATTCCCAATGTAGGCGAGTCTGCACTCTCCAATTTGGATGAATCTGGAGTTGTTTACATAGGTGCAGAAGTTAAAGCAGGTGATATTCTTGTGGGGAAAGTAACTCCTAAAGGAGAAACCCAACTAACTCCAGAAGAAAAACTGTTAAGAGCTATCTTTGGTGAAAAAGCTTCAGATGTTAAAGATTCATCTTTGAGAGTTCCATCAGGTATGAATGGAACAGTGATCGATGTACAAGTCTTTACCCGTGATGGACTTGAAAAGGATGCCCGTGCTAAAAGCATTGAAGAAGAGCATCTAGCTCGAGTTCGCAAGGATTTAATAGACGAACGGCGTATTCGTGAAGAAGATATCTATCATAGAGTTTCTCATTTGCTGTTGGATAAGGTGGCAACAGGCGGTCCTGGAAGCCTAAAGCCTGGATCTAAAATCACCCAGGATTACCTAGACAAAGTTGAAAGAGAAAAGTGGTTTGATATTCGTATAGAAGATGACGCAATTAGTCAGCAACTTGAACAATTATCCAAGCAACTGGAACTTTTAACAAAAGAAATGGAAAAGCGCTTTAATGACAGTAGAAAGAAAATTATCCAGGGAGACGATTTAGCTCCTGGTGTATTAAAAATTGTTAAAGTGTATTTGGCTGTTAAAAGAAGAATTCAGCCTGGAGATAAAATGGCAGGTCGTCATGGAAACAAGGGTGTGATCTCCATTGTTGTTCCAGTTGAAGATATGCCACATATGGAAGATGGAACGGCTGTAGATATCGTTCTTAATCCATTGGGCGTACCATCGCGAATGAATATTGGCCAGGTTCTTGAAACGCATCTGGGACTAGCTGCCAAAGGATTAGGAAGAAAGATTGCACAGATGCTTGATGAAAAGCAAACACCTGAAGCAATAAAAGCATACCTTGAGAAAATTTATAATCATGACGGAGTGCAGCGTGTTAATTTGAAATGCCTCAATGATGATGAATTAATGACACTGGCGGATAACCTGAGAGCTGGTGTGCCGATGGCAACCCCCGTCTTTGATGGTGCTACTGAGCAAGAAATCAAAAGTATGTTGCAGTTAGCAGATTTGCCAGCAGATGGTAAGACCGTGTTGATAGATGGCCGAACAGGTAATAAATTTGATAATCCGGTTACTGTAGGCTACATGTATATGTTGAAGTTAAACCATTTGGTTGATGACAAGATGCATGCTCGTTCAACTGGATCATACAGTTTGGTCACTCAACAGCCACTTGGCGGTAAAGCACAGTTTGGTGGTCAGCGTTTTGGTGAGATGGAAGTATGGGCATTAGAAGCATATGGTGCAGCATACACTTTACAAGAAATGTTAACCGTAAAATCAGATGACGTCGGAGGTCGAACAAAGATCTATAAAAATATAGTCGATGGAGATCATCGTATGGACCCAGGAATGCCTGAATCCTTCAATGTATTATTGAAGGAAATTAGAGCACTGGGAATTGATATCGAGTTGGAGCATGACTAACTCATCAGCGATACATACTGACTAACCATTTTTTGGAGGCATAGACTTGGCTACCCTAAGCAACGACCCAATGAAAAAAGCACCAGTAATGAGTGACTTACTTGGTATTCTTAAGCAACAAGGTCAAAGTGAAGAATTTGATGCAATAAAAATTGCACTGGCGTCACCTGAATTAATTCGATCATGGTCCTACGGCGAAGTTAAAAAACCTGAAACAATCAACTACAGGACATTTAAGCCTGAAAGAGATGGTTTGTTTTGTGCTAAAACTTTTGGTCCAGTTAAAGATTATGAGTGTTTGTGTGGAAAGTACAAGCGACTAAAGCATCGTGGTGTTATTTGCGAGAAGTGTGGGGTTGAATTGGCTCTTGCCAAAGTGAGACGAGAAAGAATGGGGCATATCGAACTCGCTAGCCCAGTCGCTCACATATGGTTCTTAAAATCCTTACCATCAAGAATTGGTTTGCTCCTCGATATGACACTAAGAGATATCGAAAGAGTACTCTATTTTGAAGCTTTTGTCGTTGTTGATCCTGGAATGACAGAACTTGAAAGAGGGCAACTACTTAACGACGAAGCCTATCTTGATGCGATGGAACAGTATGGTGATGAGTTTGACGCGCGTATGGGCGCAGAAGCAATTCGTGATTTATTGCGCCAAATTGATCTGGAAGATGAAATTAGAAATTTACGTGAAGAGCTTCCAACAACTAACTCTGAGACGAAGATTAAAAAAATCACCAAAAGACTCAAGTTATTAGAAGCTTTTTACGAGTCAGGAAATAAACCAGAATGGATGATCATGGATGTACTTCCAGTGCTTCCACCCGATTTGAGGCCATTGGTTCCGCTAGATGGTGGACGTTTTGCTACTTCAGACTTGAATGATTTATACAGGCGCGTCATTAATAGGAACAACCGACTAAAACGCCTGCTGGATCTAAATGCGCCAGACATTATCGTTCGTAACGAAAAACGAATGCTGCAAGAATCCGTAGATGCTTTACTTGATAACGGCAGAAGAGGTCGTGCCATCACTGGTACAAATAAGAGACCTCTTAAATCACTGGCAGATATGATTAAAGGTAAACAGGGTCGTTTCAGGCAAAACCTCTTAGGTAAGCGTGTCGACTACTCTGGACGTTCAGTTATTGTAGTTGGACCAACTTTAAAATTGCACCAATGCGGATTGCCTAAAAAAATGGCGTTGGAGTTATTCAAGCCATTTATATTTTCCAAATTGGAATTTAGAGGTTTGGCAACTACTATCAAAGCGGCCAAGAAAATGGTCGAAAGAGAAGAATCGGTGGTTTGGGATATATTAGATGATGTTATTAGAGAACATCCTATCCTTTTAAACCGTGCTCCTACCTTGCATAGATTAGGTATTCAAGCATTTGAGCCTGTTTTAATTGAAGGTAAAGCGATCCAGCTCCATCCTTTGGTATGTACAGCATACAACGCTGACTTCGATGGAGACCAAATGGCTGTGCACGTGCCCTTGACACTGGAAGCGCAGCTGGAAGCTCGTTCATTGATGATGTCTACAAACAATATATTATCTCCAGCCAGTGGTGAGCCAATTATTGTTCCCAGTCAGGACGTCGTCCTTGGGCTATACTATTTAACACGAGAAAAGGTTAATGCATTAGGCGAAGGAAAAATATATTCAAGTGCTCAGGAAGCGCAAAATTTCTATGAAGCAGGTCATTTGGATATCCATGCAAAAATTAAAATTCGTATGCCTAAAGAAGATGGTGAAACTGGATATCATTTGGTTGAGACAACAGTCGGACGCGCTATTTTAGCTGAGATTTTGCCTAAAGGAATGCCATTTGACTATATAAACCGTACAATGACAAAAAAGGTTATCTCAAAAGTAATAGACAGCTGTTACCGTAAATTCGGCTTGAAAGAAACAGTCATTTTTGCTGATCAGTTAATGTATACCGGGTTTAAATACGCCACACGATCTGGAGCATCCATAGGTATTGAAGACATGGAAATACCAGATGATAAGGCCAGTATTATTGAACACGCCGATAATGAAGTAAGAGAAATCGAGTCTCAATTCAGATCAGGTCTGGTAACGAATGGTGAACGATACAACAAGGTAATTGATATTTGGTCAAGAACTAATGAATTAGTTGCCAAATCAATGATGTCTAAAATTGCAACAGAAGAAGTCACTGATGCAAAAGGCAACAAAGTAAGACAAGAATCATTTAACCCAATTTTCATGATGGCTGATTCTGGAGCTAGAGGTTCTGCTGCTCAGATACGACAGCTTGCCGGGATGCGAGGTTTGATGGCAGCTCCAGATGGCTCAATCATTGAAACGCCTATCACTGCAAACTTCCGCGAAGGTTTGAATGTATTCCAGTACTTTATTTCTACACACGGAGCTCGTAAGGGTTTGGCAGATACGGCGTTAAAGACAGCAAACTCAGGGTATCTGACACGACGCTTGGTAGATGTTGCGCAGGATGTTGTTATTACCGAAGATGATTGTGGTACTGATACAGGTATTCTAATGCAACCACTGATTGAAGGTGGTGATATTGTTGAGCCTTTGCATGAACGCGTCCTTGGGCGGGTGGTTGCTTCAGATGTCTATATTCCTACTCAAACTGAACCAGTAGTCAAGGCTGGAACTTTACTGGATGAAGAATGGGTTGAAAAATTAGAGAAGCATGGGGTAGACCAGGTTATGGTCAGGTCACCAATCACTTGTCAAACAAGATTTGGTCTTTGCGCAAAATGCTATGGTAGAGATCTTGCTCGTGGGCATCTTGTCAACACAGGTGAAGCAGTTGGTATTATCGCAGCACAATCAATCGGTGAGCCAGGAACACAGTTAACCATGCGTACCTTCCACATTGGAGGTGCTGCATCAAGGGCAACAGCTGCGAATAATATTCAAATTAAAACGAAAGGGGTTATTCGGTTACATAATATAAAGACCGTAACTCATGAGAATAAAAACCTGGTGGCAGTTTCTCGCTCAGGTGAGGTAACTATTGTTGATGAGTTCGGACGAGAAAGAGAGCGATATAAAGTTCCTTATGGTGCAGTAATTTCAGCACAGGATAATTCTCCTGTTGAAGCTGGTCAGGTTATTGCAACGTGGGATCCCCATACGCATCCTGTTATTTCCGAAGTGTCAGGGCGTTTAAAGTTTGTTGATCTCATTGATGGCATTACAATGAATAGACAAACTGATGAATTAACTGGATTAAGCAATATTGTAATAATTGATGCCAAGCAACGGAGTGCAGCAGGTCGAGATTTGCGCCCAATGGTAAAATTAGTTACAGATGAAGGGGATGACATATATCTTGCTGGAACCAATGTCCCGGCACAATATTATCTACCTGTCGATGCCATTGTGAACTTTGAAGATGGAAGTCTGGTGGGAATAGGAGACGTTATTGCCCGTATTCCGCAGGAACGTTCTAAAACCCGAGATATTACCGGAGGTTTGCCCAGAGTAGCGGACTTATTTGAAGCCAGAAAACCAAAGGATTCTGCAGTAATGGCAGAAGTATCAGGATTGGTTAATTTTGGTAAAGAAACCAAAGGTAAGCGACGCTTGATTATCAATGTATCGGAAGATCAATGTCATGAAGAGCTTATTCCTAAATGGCGTCATATTTCAGTGTTTGAAGGCGAGCACGTAGAGCGTGGTGAAATCATCGCAGAGGGTGCACTTAACCCTCATGATATATTGCGCTTGTTAGGTGTTGGAGCGCTGGCTAATTACATTGTAAATGAGGTCCAGGACGTCTATCGTTTACAAGGTGTGAAAATTAATGATAAACACATTGAAGTAATTGTCAGACAAATGCTACGTAAGAGAGTTATTACTTTCGCTGGTGACTCAAAATTCCTCGTAGGAGAGCAAGTAGAAGAGAGTGCTATGCTTCAGGAAAATGATAAACTTCTGGCTGAAGGAAAGCAGATTGCGCGAGGTACTCCTATTTTACTAGGTATCACAAAAGCTTCATTAGCTACAGAATCGTTTATATCAGCCGCTTCATTCCAAGAGACAACCAGAGTCTTGACTGAAGCAGCAGTAAGCGGAAAAGTTGATGAATTGCGTGGTTTAAAAGAAAACGTGATGGTAGGTCGCCTAATTCCAGCAGGAACAGGTTATACTTATCATCAAAGCCGAAAGGCAAAAAGAGCAAGGGTTGCAGCAGGCGGAGACAGTTCAGCAACACACACAGTTACTGCAAGTGATGTTGAACACGCGTTGAGTGAAGCATTAAACGCGGATAATCATGAACATTAATCAGGATTCAAAAATGGCAGATTTAAGCTTGACAAATCTGCCGTACCTATATAGAATCCGGCCTCCTTATGCATTCAAAATATTCACAAGTGACAGATCGGAGTTAAGTACAAATGGCTACTATTAATCAGTTAGTAAGAAAGCCTCGTGTGGACGTAAAGAAGAAAAGCAACGTGCCAGCACTTGAGTCATGTCCACAAAGACGCGGTGTATGTACTCGTGTATACACTACTACACCAAAAAAACCTAACTCAGCTATGCGTAAGGTTGCACGTGTGCGCTTGACCAATGGATTTGAAGTAACATCCTATATTGGTGGTGAGGGTCATAATTTACAAGAGCACTCTGTTGTTTTAATTAGAGGTGGTCGTGTTAAGGATTTACCTGGTGTGCGCTATCATACAGTTCGAGGTAGCTTAGATACTTCAGGAGTGAACGACCGAAAACAAGGGCGTTCCAAGTATGGTACAAAAAAGCCAAAAGATAAAAAATAACCGATTGTAGGAAAATTGAGATGCCAAGAAGACGAGAAGTACCCAAACGAGAAATTTTACCTGATCCAAAACATCATAGTGAACTGCTTGCTAAGTTCATCAACGTTTTAATGGTTAGTGGTAAAAAATCAATTGCTGAAAAAATTACTTATGGTGCGCTGTCTGTTATGGAAGAGCGTGTCAAAAAAATTAAGAAAAATGAGGAAGATGGAAGTGAAACTGGCAGCAGCGGAAGTGCCGGTGCCGTACTTCGTTATTTTGAAGAGGCTTTAGATAACGTTCGCCCAAGTGTGGAAGTACGTTCACGCCGAGTTGGTGGCGCAACATACCAAGTTCCAGTAGAAGTTCGACATGATAGAAGCATAGCGCTTGGAATGCGGTGGATAGTTCAAGCTGCTCGCACACGTGGTGAAAAAGGTATGATGCTGCGTTTGGCAGGGGAACTGATGGACGCTTATGAAAATAAAGGGTCTGCAGTAAAGAAACGTGAAGATACACATAAAATGGCAAAAGCTAACCAAGCCTTTGCTCATTTTAGATGGAATTAAGAGAGAGATAAGCCGTGGCAACTCCATTAAAACTATATAGAAACATAGGCATTGCAGCCCACGTTGATGCTGGAAAAACAACAACTACAGAACGAGTATTGTACTATACCGGAATGTCTCATAAGATTGGTGAGGTACATGATGGTGCTGCAACTATGGACTGGATGGTCCAGGAGCAGGAACGTGGTATTACCATTACTTCTGCTGCAACAACTTGTTATTGGTCTGGTATGGACAAACAATTTGAATCCCATCGGATCAATATAATTGATACACCAGGACACGTAGACTTTATGATTGAAGTCGAACGCTCTTTACGTGTACTAGATGGAGCAGTTGTTGTATTTGATTCAGTTGCCGGCGTTGAACCTCAATCTGAAACAGTATGGCGTCAAGCCAATAAATATGGTGTTCCTCGTATCGTTTTTGTAAATAAAATGGATAGGATGGGTGCCAATTTCCTAAGAGTTGTTAGCCAGATTAAGCAACGATTAGGCTCTACTCCTGTTGTGTTACAATTACCAATTGGCGCAGAAGAAGAGTTCAAAGGTGTGATTGATCTCATTAAAATGAAGGCAATTCACTGGGATGAAGAAAATAAAGGTATGACATTTAAATATGTTGATATTCCTGCTGATTTAAAGTCAACCTGTGAAGAATACCGTGCACACATCATTGAAGCAGCAGCAGAATACTCTGAAGAGTTAATGGAAAAATATTTGGAAGGCGAAGAATTCACAGAGGCGGAAATTAAAAAGGCTCTTCGTCATCTGACAATCACAAATAAAGTTGTTCCTGTATTCTGTGGATCAGCCTTTAAGAATAAGGGTGTCCAAGCAGTACTCGATGGAGTAATAGAATATTTACCATCACCCACTGACATTCCTGATATTCAGGGAGTTGATGAGCATGGTGATGTAATCCATAGAAAAACCAGTTATGATGAACCATTCTCAGCGTTAGCGTTCAAAATTGCAACTGACCCATTTGTGGGTACGCTAACATATTTTAGAGCTTATTCTGGTATTCTTAAGAGTGGGGATACTGTCTACAACTCAGTTAAGGGTAAAAAAGAACGTATTGGCCGTTTGTTGCAGATGCACGCCAATTCACGTGAAGAAATTAAAGAAGTGCGAGCAGGGGACATAGCTGCTGCTGTTGGACTTAAAACAGTAACTACTGGTGACACCCTCTGTGATCAAGATAAAGTTGTAATATTAGAGAGAATGGATTTCCCAGATCCAGTTATTGCAGTTGCTGTTGAACCAAAAACTAAAGCGGATCAGGAAAAAATGGGAATTGCTTTAGGCAAGTTAGCCCAGGAAGACCCTTCTTTCAGAGTACATACTGATGAAGAGTCAGGCCAGACAATCATTCAAGGTATGGGTGAATTACACCTTGAAATTATTGTTGACCGCATGAAGAGAGAGTTCAATGTAGAAGCTAATGTTGGTAAACCTCAGGTTGCATACCGAGAGACACTCAAGCAAGCTGTTGAACAAGAGGGTAAGTTCGTAAGACAATCAGGTGGACGTGGTCAATATGGACATGTATGGTTGAAAATTGAACCACAAGAACCAGGAAAAGGTTATGAATTTATCAATGCTATCGTTGGTGGCGTCATTCCAAAAGAATATATCCCTGCAGTAGATAAAGGGATTCAAGAGCAAATGCAAAATGGTGTAATTGCTGGATATCCAGTGGTTGATGTTAAAGTTACACTGTTTGATGGTTCATTCCATGAAGTTGATTCAAGCGAAATGGCATTTAAAATTGCTGGGTCTCAATGCTTCAAGCAAGGTGCACTAAAGGCGAAACCGGTGCTTCTTGAGCCAATTATGAGTGTCGAAGTTGTTACACCCGAAGATTACATGGGCGATGTTATGGGTGATCTGAACAGACGCCGTGGTTTAGTTCAAGGTATGGAAGACTCGCCAGCAGGCAAAATAGTTAGAGCAGAGGTGCCACTTGCAGAGATGTTTGGTTATTCAACTGACTTACGTTCTGCTACACAAGGAAGAGCAACCTACACTATGGAGTTTTGTAAGTACGCAGAAGCACCAACAAATATTGCTGAAGCAATTATCAAGAAACAATAAAAGTTAACGAGGTTATTGAAATGGCGAAGGAAAAATTTGAACGTAAGAAGCCGCACGTAAACGTGGGCACGATTGGTCACGTAGACCATGGTAAGACGACATTGACAGCAGCTATTACAACGATTATGGCGAAGAAATATGGTGGTACAGCGAAGGCGTACGATCAAATTGATGCTGCGCCAGAAGAAAGAGAGCGTGGGATTACTATTTCTACAGCACATGTTGAATACGAATCAGCGAGCAGACATTATGCACACGTAGACTGCCCGGGACATGCTGACTATGTTAAGAACATGATTACTGGTGCTGCGCAAATGGACGGAGCGATACTGGTTGTATCAGCAGCTGATGGTCCTATGCCACAAACGAGGGAACACATTCTATTGTCTCGCCAGGTAGGTGTTCCATATATTGTTGTGTTCATGAACAAAGCGGATATGGTTGATGACCCTGAGTTATTAGAGTTAGTGGAAATGGAAGTGCGAGATTTATTAAGCAGTTACGATTTCCCAGGGGATGACATACCTATTGTTGTTGGTTCAGCTTTGAAAGCATTGGAAGGTGAAGACAGTGATATAGGTGTTAAGGCTATTGAGAAATTGGTTGAAACAATGGATTCATACATTCCTGAGCCAGTTAGAAACATAGACAAGCCATTTTTGTTGCCGATTGAAGACGTATTTTCAATTTCTGGACGCGGAACAGTGGTAACTGGTCGTGTAGAGAGTGGAATTGTTAAAGTTGGTGAGGAAGTTGAAATTGTTGGAATAAGAGACACCCAAAAGACGACTTGTACGGGTGTTGAGATGTTCCGTAAATTACTTGATGAAGGTCGAGCTGGTGATAACGTTGGTGTGTTATTACGAGGTACGAAGCGAGATGAAGTGGAGCGTGGACAGGTATTGGCGAAGCCAGGAACCATCAAGCCACACACCAAGTTTGAAGCAGAAGTGTATGTATTATCCAAGGAAGAAGGCGGACGTCACACTCCATTCTTTAATGGATACCGTCCACAATTCTATTTCAGAACCACTGACGTGACAGGTACTTGTGACTTGCCATCAGGAGTTGAAATGGTAATGCCTGGAGATAATGTGCAATTAGTTGTTAGCTTGCATGCTCCGATTGCGATGGATGAAGGTTTAAGATTCGCAATTAGAGAGGGTGGCCGAACTGTTGGCGCCGGTGTAGTCGCTAAAATAATCGAGTAAAAAAAATGAGTAGCAATCAAAATATTAAAATAAGATTAAAATCCTTTGATCATCGGTTGATTGATCTATCAACACGAGAAATCGTTGATACTGCGAAAAGAACTGGCGCACAAATACGTGGACCAATTCCTTTGCCTATCAGAAAAGAAAAATTTACTGTATTGACCTCACCGCATGTAAATAAAGATGCAAGAGATCAATATGAATTACGTACTCATAAACGCCTGGTCGTTATTGTTCATCCAACTGAAAAAACTGTAGATGCTTTAATGAAATTGGATTTGGCTGCCGGGGTTGATGTTCAGATAAGCCTTGATGACTAAATATAAAGGCAAAGGATATTAAAGAGGTGTTACAATGATGATCGGTTTATTAGGCCGTAAGATCGGTATGACGCGTGTCTTCACACCAGAAGGAGTTTCTGTTCCTGTTTCTGTTGTTGAGGTTCAGCCGAATCGCGTTTCTCAGGTAAAAACAGCAGCGAATGATGGTTATTCAGCTGTACAATTAACTGGTGGTACAAAGAAATCTAGCAAAGTGAGTAAGCCAGTGGCTGGGCATTTTGCTAAAGCACAAATCGATGCTGGTGATATGCAAGTAGAATTTCGTATAGATTCAGAAGATGCATTTACCCCGGGTCAAGTCATATCTGTTGCTGATGTATTCACTGCCGGACAATATGTTGATGTATCGGGTCTAACTAAAGGTAAAGGTTTCGCAGGAACTGTAAAACGACATAACTTTAGAACTCAAGATGCATCGCATGGTAACTCAAGATCACATAGAGTACCTGGTTCTATAGGACAAAACCAAACCCCTGGTCGTGTTTTTAAAGGGAAAAAAATGGCCGGTCACATGGGTAATGCTCGATGTACAATTCAAAGTCTGGAATTGGTAAAAGTTGACTCTGAAAGAAATTTATTGCTCATTAAAGGTGCAATTCCTGGTGCTCCAGGTTCTAGAGTAGAAATTAAGCCTGCAGTCAAAAAGCAAGCACGAGGTGAGTGATGGAAATTACTACAATAGATACAAAGTCAAAATTAAAGCTAAATAAAGAGATATTTGCTTATACATACAACGAAGGCTTGGTTCATCAAGCAGTAGTTACTTTCATGAACAATGCTCGAAGCGGTAATAGCGCTCAGAAAACTCGTTCTGAAGTTAGTGGTGGTGGTAAAAAGCCCTGGAACCAAAAAGGAACAGGTCGTGCGCGAGCAGGAACCATTCGCAGCCCATTATGGAGAAGTGGTGGAGTAACATTTGCATCTAAAAAAAGAGATTATTCACAAAAGCTTAATAAAAAAATGTACAAACGTGCATTACGTAGTATAATCTCCGAACTTTGCCGCACTGGGAACTTGGTGGTTGTTAGTGATTTCCAGTGTGATAATCACAAAACCAAGGATTTCCTCAAAAAAATGAATCAGATGGAAATAAGTAATGCTCTGATTATAATGAGTGAAGTTGGTGAAAATGAATACCTTGGTTCAAGAAACCTGATTGATTATGATATCTGTGATGTTACAACTATAGATCCTGTTTCCTTACTACGATTTGAAAAAGTTGTTGTTACAGAAGCTGCAATTAAAAAAATTGAGGAACAGTTACAATGAACGCTGAGAGATTGATGATGGTTCTTAGAGAACCACATACTTCTGAAAAGGCAACTGTCATGGCCGATAAGTTTAAACAGTTCACTTTCAAAGTACTGAAAAATGCGACTAAGACTGAAATTAAATTAGCAGTTGAACATATATTTAATGTAAAAGTTAAAAGTGTATCTGTTGTCAATGTGAAGGGTAAATCTAAACGCTTCAAACAAACCAGTGGGAAGCGAAGTGACTGGAAGAAGGCATTTGTCTCTCTTCATGCAGACCAAGATATTGACTTTACAGTTACTGAATAAGGCAGATAAAGATGGCACTATTAAAATCTAAACCGACTTCACCCGGAAAACGAGGTGAAATACGTGTTGTACATCACGATATCTATAAAGGTAAGCCACATGCTGCATTAGTTGAAAAACTAAAAAAAACAGGTGGAAGAAACAACCAAGGTCGTATAACTGTTAGACATATTGGTGGTGGACAACGTCAAAAATATCGAATTATAGACTTTAAACGCAATAAGGATGGTATATTAGGTCGTGTTGAGAGATTAGAATATGATCCAAATAGAACTGCCCTAATTGCACTGATATCCTACAAAGATGGTGAAAAGCGCTATATTATAGCACCATCAAATCTGGAAGTTGGAGCTACTATTCAAAGTGGAGCTGATTCACCAATTAGTGTAGGAAACTGTCTGCCACTAAAAAATATACCTGTAGGTACAACAATACATTGTGTTGAAATGAAGCCTGGTAAAGGTGCGCAAATGCTCAGAAGTGCTGGTTGCAGTGGCCAACTTGTTGCAAAAGAAGGTGTTTATGCAACTTTAAGATTACGTTCAGGAGAGATGCGCAAGATACATGTTTTATGCCGAGCTGTAATTGGTGAAGTAAGTAATAGCGAACACAACCTAAGAGCATTGGGTAAAGCTGGTGCCAAACGATGGAGAGGGATACGTCCCACTGTTCGTGGGGTCGCCATGAACCCAGTTGATCATCCACATGGTGGTGGTGAAGGACGAACATCAGGTGGACGTCATCCTGTATCTCCATGGGGATTGCCAACAAAAGGTTATAAAACTAGAAGCAATAAGCGTACTGACACATTTATTGTCAGAGGACGTAAGAAGAAATAATTAATATGAGGATATCAAGTGGCTCGTTCAATTAGAAAAGGTCCATTTATTGACCATCATTTGATCAGCAAGGTAGAAGCTGCAATCGAATCAAAATCAAAAAAGCCAATTAAAACTTGGTCTAGACGTTCTACAATCGTTCCTGAAATGATTGATTTAACAATTGCTGTGCATAACGGCAAAGACCACGTTCCTGTATTTATTACAGACAATATGGTTGGTCATAAATTAGGTGAGTTTGCCATGACTCGTACATTCAAGGGCCACTCTGGGGACAGAAAGGCTAAAGGTAAGTAAGAGGATATGATGGAAGTAACAGCTAAATTAAAAGGCGCTCCTTTATCCGCACAAAAGGGTAGATTAGTAGCCGATATGATACGTAATATGAATGTGTCTGGTGCGCTTGATGTCCTCAAGTTTACACCAAAAAAGGGTGCTAAATTAATGCTCAAATTATTAGAGTCAGCTATAGCAAATGCTGAAAATAATAATGGAGCTGATATTGATGATCTGAAAGTAGGCATGGTATGCGTTGATGAAGCAACAACTTTAAAACGTATTAGTCCCAGAGCTAAGGGTAGAGCAAATCGAATTTGCAAACGTACCTGCCATATAACTATTAAAGTGTCTGACGAGGAATAGCAATGGGACAAAAAGTAAACCCAATAGGTATACGCCTTGGAATAATTAAAGATTGGAACTCAAAATGGTTTGCAGGAAAGCGATATGCTGAGTTTTTAATTCAGGATATAAAACTACGTAACGATCTTAAAAAGAAATTGATGGCTGCAGCTGTTAGCAAGATACTTATTGAGCGACCAGCTAATAACGCTGTTGTAACTATCCTAACAGCAAGACCAGGTGTTATTATCGGCAAAAAGGGCGGAGGAATTGAAACACTTCGTAAAGAGATTTCCGATAACTTGGGTGTGCCAGTTCATTTGAATATTGAAGAAGTGAAAAAGCCTGAGTTGGATGCTACTTTGGTGGCTGAAGGTATTGCTCAGCAGTTAGAGCAACGTGTCATGTTCAGACGAGCTATGAAACGTGCTGTTACCTCTGCTCTGAAAGCTGGAGCAAAGGGTATTAAAATTTGTGTAAGTGGCCGATTGGGTGGTGCTGAAATTGCAAGAAGTGAATGGTACAGAGAGGGACGAGTGCCTTTACATACTTTTAGAGCTGATATTGATTATGGTACCGCTGAATCCAAGACTACCTACGGAATTATTGGCGTAAAAGTCTGGATCTTTAAGGGTGAAATTCTCCCGCAAAAGAAAAGATCAACTGAAAGCGCCCAGTGAGTGAGGATTAGAAATTATGTTACAACCAAAGCGTACTAAGTACCGAAAACAAATGAAGGGTCGCAATAGAGGTTTGGCTCTTCGTGGTAGTAAAATTAGTTTCGGTGAGTTTGGTCTAAAGGCTGTAGAGCGTGGACGTTTAACTGCTAGACAAATCGAAGCAGCGCGAAGGGCTATGACACGACATATTAAGCGTGGTGGTAAAATTTGGATTAGAGTATTTCCAGATAAACCAATCACACAAAAACCACTTGAAGTAAGACAAGGTAAGGGTAAGGGAAGTGTTGAGTATTGGGTAGCCCAGATACAACCAGGTAAGGTTTTATTTGAAATGGAAGGCGTTAGCAAAGAGCTTGCAATGGAAGCATTTGACCTTGCAAAAGCAAAACTTCCTTTCAAAGTGATGTTTGAAGAGCGGACGGTAATGTAATGAAAAAAATAGATGAATTGCGCAATATGTCAGTTGAGGAATTGCAAAATGAATTGCTTTCATTACGTAAAGATCAATTTAATTTACGAATGAAAAAAGCAAGTGGCTCACTAGATAAAACACATCTGATCACTATGGTGCGTAAGTCAGTGGCAAAAGTTAAAACAATCTTGACTGAAAAGGCAGGTAAGTGAAATGTCTACTAATAGTGAATCAAATGCCAGAACAATGATTGGAAAAGTAGTTAGCGACAAAATGGATAAAACTATTGTAGTTATGATTGAACGTACTGTGAAACATCCAAAGTATGGGAAAATCATGAAGCGAAGAACTAAACTACACGCACATGATGAAAATCAAGTTTGCCGAGTTGGTAATACCGTAAAAATCCGTGAGTCACGACCACTCTCTAAAACGAAAAGCTGGGTATTAGTCGAAGTAATTTCATAAGTAACTTAATTGTTTTACTTTTAAAACCCTAAAAGGCCTGATATAATCAGCAGCCTTTTTCTGGTCGAAATTAGATCTGGAGAGAAAAATGATCCAAATGCAGACAGTGCTTGAAGTAGCTGATAACAGCGGAGCACGTAAAGTAATGTGTATTAAAGTACTTGGTGGATCACACAGACGGTATGCCCGTGTAGGTGATGTAATTAAAGTAAGCGTAAAAGATGCTATACCAAGAAGTAAGGTAAAAAAGGGTGCTGTAATGAGAGCGGTAGTCGTTAGAACTGCTCAAGGTGTTCGAAGAGATGATGGTTCATTGATTCGATTTGATGATAATGCAGCAGTTCTTTTAAACAACCAAAACGAGCCAATAGGAACACGTATATTTGGCCCGGTTACACGCGAGTTAAGAGAAAGATTTATGAAGATAATTTCTCTTGCCGCAGAGGTATTGTAAGAAGGATTAGATATGAAACGTATTAAATCAGGCGATGAAGTAATTGTAATTGCCGGTAAAAGTAAAGGTCATATAGGTAAGGTTTTAAGGGTAATTGATGATGCCGTTGTAGTAGAAGGCGGAAATCTAATTAAAAAGCATATCAAGCCTAATCCACAAAAGCCTGAAAATAAGGGTGGTATTATAGCGCGTGAAGCTCCATTACACGTTTCAAATGTTGCTCACTATAATCCTGTTACAAAAAAGGCTGATAAGGTCGGCTTTAAATATCTTGAGAGTAATGGTGTTAGCAAAAAGGTTAGATATTATAAGTCTAACAATGAAATAATTGACCGTATATAGAGTTAGGTGATTGAAATGGCGAGACTTAAAGAATTTTATAAGAAAGACGTCGTCACTATGATGATGAAACGGTTCAACTATTCAAGTGTGATGGAAGTACCCAGGATTCTCAAAATAACTCTGAATATGGGAGTTGGAGAAGCTGTTGGTGACAAAAAAGTCATGAATCATGCGATTGAAGACATGACGCTGATTTCTGGTCAGAAACCCGTCGTTACAAAAGCTAGAAAATCAATAGCTGGTTTTAAAATAAGAGAGGGATGGCCAATTGGTTGTAAGGTAACGCTCAGACGTGAACGTATGTATGAGTTTCTAGATAGATTAATATCTATTACTTTACCTCGTGTAAGAGATTTTCGTGGTTTGAATCCAAAATCTTTTGATGGAACAGGAAACTACAGCATGGGAATACATGAGCAAATCGTGTTTCCAGAGATTGATTATGATAAAACAGACGGAATACGCGGTTTAGATATTTGTATTACAACAAGTGCTAAAACAAATGAAGAAGCTAAAGCTTTGTTAGAAGCATTTAATCTTCCACTGAAAGACAAAGATAGAAAATAAAAGGGTGAAATTGTGGCTAAAAAATCAATGCTGATGCGAGAGTCAAAGCGTGCGAAGCTGGTAGAAAAGTACAGACAACGCCGAAACGAGTTAAAACAATTGATTAAATCATCTGATGATTTCCAGGTAATAATGGAAAGTCAGGCAAAACTAGCAAAATTACCAGTTAATTCAAATCCTGTTCGCTATGTTACTCGATGCAAGCAATGTGGAAGACCACACGCAGTTTATCGCAAGTTTAATCTTTGCAGAATTTGTTTAAGACAACAGCTTATGGTGGGCAATATCCCTGGCGGTAGAAAATCAAGCTGGTAAACTATTTTATTGGAGAATAATTGTGAGTATGCATGATCCAATTGCTGATATGCTGACTAGAATTAGAAATGGTCAACAAGCTAAACATCAGCAAGTAACATTGGTTTCTTCTAAATTAAAAGAAGAAATAGCTCGAGTTTTAAAGGAAGAAGGATATATACAAGACTTTTTTATTGAAACATTACCAAATGGTCTGAAGTCAATTACTTTAAAGCTAAAGTACTATCATGGAAGACCGGTAATTGAATTTATTAAGCGCATTAGTCGTCCAGGTTTGAGAGTATATAAATCATATAAGGATTTGCATTCAATCCCTGGATTTGGTGTGGCTATTCTTTCTACGTCTAAAGGTATAATGACCCATGTATCAGCAAAAGTAAAAGGTGTTGGTGGCGAAGTCATTTGTGAAGTGGCTTAATACTTGCGAGGAATGATATGTCTAGAGTAGCAAAGGCCCCAGTAATTCATTCAGCAAATGTCGAAGTAACATTTGTTGATGGAGTAATAACTGTAAAAGGCCCCAAAGGAATATTAACTCAAAAAATTAATAAATTGGTTAATATTCAACATAGTAAGGAATCAAACAAATTAGAATTTTCACCTGCTTCTAATGATCCAATGGGATGGGCACAAGCTGGTACAGCTAGAGCCTTAGTTAGAAACATGGTTCAAGGAGTTACTGAGGGATATACAGTTACACTAGAATTGGTTGGTGTAGGATATAGAGCGCAATCTAAAGACAAGTCAATTAGTTTGTCATTAGGATACTCACATTCTATAGAGTATGATTTACCAAAAGGTGTAACCGTAGAGACTCCTAATAACACAACCATTTTGCTGAAGGGCGTTGATAAGCAAGTTCTTGGACAAATAGCTTCTGAAATTAGAGCATTTCGACCACCAGAGCCTTATAAAGGGAAAGGTGTGAAATATGCTGGAGAGCAGATTGTTCGTAAAGAAGCTAAGAAGAAATAAGGTGTTAACTATGAATAAGCAAAACGCACGACATAGACGTGGATTAAAAGCCAAAGCCTTAATACGCAAAACAGGCCGCTCAAGATTAGTTGTGTATCGAAGTGGTGTGCATATTTATTCTCAAATTGTCAAGTCAGATCAGCTTGGTGATAAGGTGTTGGTAGCTTCATCTACTATAGATAAAGAATTGAGATCCAGTTTGACTGGAAAAAGTAAAGTTGAACAAGCCAGTTTAGTTGGTCAACTATTGGGTAAGCGTGCTAAGGCTGCAGGCATTACACAGGTTGCATTTGACAGAGCAGGTTATAAATATCATGGCAGAGTTAAAGCACTTGCTGAAGGTGCACGCGAAGCCGGATTAGATTTTTAAGGAACGATTATGTCATTCGATGAATTACCCAAGTCAGATGGATACCAAGAAAAATTGGTATCGGTAACTCGTACGGCTAAAGTTGTAAAGGGTGGACGAGTTTTTGGTTTTGCTGTTTTAGTAGTTGTAGGTGACGGAAAGGGTAAAGTAGGTTTTGGACGAGGTAAGGCAAGAGAGGTTCCAATAGCAATTCAAAAAGCTATGGACCAAGCCAAGAAAAATATGGTTTACATTCCTCTTTCAGGTACTACAATATTCCACGAAATCACATGGAACTATGGAGCTTCCAAGGTGTTTATGAAGCCAGCAAGTGAAGGTACTGGAATTATTGCTGGAGGTGCTATGCGTGCCGTTTTGGAAGTATTGGGTGTGCAAAATATTCTTGCAAAAAGCATTGGTTCTACCAATCCAAGTAACATTGTTCGTGCCACTATTGGTGCATTGACACACATTGGTACGCCGGACTATGTAGCAGCCAAACGTGGAAAAACAGTTGAAGAAGTAATGGCAGGCTAATTATGGGAAAAAAAATTAAAATAACCTTGGTTAAAAGCACGATAGGTAGAAAACCAAAGCATGTTGCTATAGCCAAACAGCTGGGTTTAGGTAAAACAAATTCAAGTGTGGTTCATAGTGATACTCCTGCAATTCGTGGACTTGTAAATGAAATTAATTACCTGTTGTTGGTTGAGGAGAGTGCATAATGAATTTAAATACATTATCGCCAGATCCAGGTTCCAGACCCTCAAGAAGACGAGTGGGGAGAGGTATTGGTTCTGGATTAGGCAAAACTTGTGGCAAAGGTCATAAAGGTCAAAAATCAAGAGCAGGTGGTTACCACAAAATTAATTTTGAAGGTGGTCAAATGCCTATACAAAGACGATTACCCAAAATGGGTTTCAAGTCTAGAGTAGGTCGAACCATTGATGAGGTGAGTTTGGGTGAGCTTGCAAAATTGAATGATGAAGTAATTGATTTAGTTGCTTTACGTAAAGCAGGTTTAATTAATAACTCAATCAAAGATGTTAAAGTAATTTTATCTGGCGAGCTGACTGCAGCAATTAAGCTTAAGGGTTTAAGAGTCACTAAAGGAGCTCGTTCTGCTATTGAGAGTTTAGGCGGTAGTATAGAAGAGTGACTATGAAAAACCAAAAGCATAACGGTAGTAAGCCTCGTGGTGGATTAGCCGAACTAAAGTCAAGACTGATGTTTGTTGTTCTAGGCATATTAGTTTACCGATTAGGTGCTCATATACCTGTTCCAGGATTAGATCCTGCAAAATTAGCTAATTTTTTTAGTGAACAGCAAAACACTATATTTGGCTTGTTTAATATGTTTTCTGGTGGAGCCCTGTCTCGTGTAACAGTGTTTGCGATTGGTATTATGCCTTATATTTCTGCATCAATTATTATTCAACTGTTTTCTGTAGTTTCTCCCAAGCTGGAGCAACTAAAGAAAGAGGGTGAATCAGGTCGTAGAAAAATAAATCAATATACCAGATATTTAACATTGCTCTTGTCAATATTTCAGTCTATGGGTATGGCGAGATGGTTGGCTAGTCAGCAAATTGCTATGCAACCAGATTTCTCATTCTATTTTACTGCTGTTGTAACTTTAGTTACAGGCACTATGTTTTTAATGTGGTTGGGTGAGCAAATTACAGAAAAAGGTGTTGGTAATGGAATTTCCTTAATTATCTTTTCTGGAATTGTCTCTAGCATGCCAAATGCTATAGGATCTGTCCTCCAGCAAGTTAAGGAAGGTCAGATGCAAGCTCTTACACTAGTTATAATTGCAGCAGTAGTAATTGTAGTAACTGGTTTTGTTGTATTTATGGAGCGTGCTCAACGACGAATTCGTGTTAATTATGCACAGAGAACGCAAGGTAGAAAGGTATATGCAGCCCAAACGAGTCATTTACCATTAAAAATAAATATGTCAGGTGTGATTCCACCAATATTTGCATCTAGCATTATTTTATTACCAGCAACTTTAGCTCAATTTTTTTCACAAACTAAAGGGCTGGGATGGTTATCTGATGTTGGAATGGCACTATCACCAGGTCAACCCTTATATTTGATAGTGTATGCAGCAGCTATTTTGTTCTTTGCATTCTTTTATGCTGCCTTAGTGTTTAACCCTAAGGATACAGCAGATAACCTGAAAAAATCAGGAGCATATATTCCTGGAATTCGTCCAGGAGAGCAAACAACTAAATATATCGATTCAGTGATGACTCGTTTGACTTTAGTTGGAGCCATTTACTTGGTTTTAGTATGTTTGTTACCACAAATTTTAATGTATACCTGGCATGTTCCATTTTATTTTGGTGGTACTTCGTTGCTGATTATAGTTGTTGTTATTATGGATTTTGTAGCACAGGTACAAGCTCATTTAATGACTCAGCAATATGATTCTTTATTAAAAAAGGCGAATTTTAGAGGTACTAAGTTACCTGGTCTGCTATGATTTATCGGAGTTAGGAATGAAAGTAAGAGCATCAGTAAAGCGAATATGTCGCAATTGTAAAATAATAAAAAGAAGTGGCACTATACGAGTAATTTGTAAGGATGCCCGTCATAAACAAAAGCAAGGGTAATATCTGCTTGATTTTATTTTATTAAAATAGTATCCTTCTGTCCCTTTCGACAGAACAAATAACGTTCGGAGAAACTAATGGCTCGTATTGCAGGAGTTAATATACCTGATCATAAACATGTGGTAATCGCTTTAACAGCAATTTATGGTATTGGTAAAACAACATCATTGAAATTATGTAAAACAGTTGATATAGATCCTTCAGTTAAAGTTTCTCAATTATCAGATGCTCAGTTGGAATCTTTGAGAACTGAAATTGCGAAAATTACTGTAGAGGGTGATCTTCGACGTGTTGTAACAATGAACATAAAAAGACTAATGGATCTTGGTTGTTATAGAGGATTAAGACACAGGAGAGGATTGCCGTTGCGCGGACAGCGTACGAAAACTAATGCTCGTACCAGAAAAGGCCGTAGAAAAGGCACTAGTAGTTGATTTTTCATGTAGGAAAATAAAAGATGGCAATAACAAAGTCAAAGCAGCAAAAAACACGAAAAAAGGTAAAACGCGTAGTGTCTGATGGCATAGTACACATTCATGCATCTTTCAACAATACTATAGTTACCTTTACAGATAGACAAGGTAATGCATTATGCTGGGCAACATCTGGTGGATCTGGCTTCAGAGGTTCTAGAAAGAGTACTCCTTATGCTGCGCAAGTTGCAACTGAGCGAGCTGCTGCTGTTGCTAAAGAATATGGTATGAAATCTGTTGCAGTTTTTGTGCATGGTCCTGGTCCTGGTCGTGAATCTACTATTCGTGAATTAATAACCCAGGATTTTAAAATTGTTGAAATTACCGATGTAACTGGCATACCACATAATGGTTGTAAGCCACCTAAAAAACGTCGTGTATAAGACTCAGGAGTAATTAATGGCTAGATATCTTGGTCCTAAATGTAAATTATCACGACGCGAAGGTTGTGATTTATTACTTAAAAGTGGGGTTCGTGATCATAAATCCAAGTGTAAATCTGAAAAGTTACCTGGACAGCATGGTGATAAAAAACCTCGTTTAAATAGTTATGGAATTCAGCTTAGAGAGAAACAAAAGATTAGAAGGCTTTATGGGATTCTTGAAAAGCAATTCCGTAATTATTACAAAAAAGCGGCTAGACAAAAGGGCTCTACAGGTGAAAATTTAATGGCCCTATTGGAAAGACGTTTAGATAATGTTGTTTACCGTATGGGTTTTGCCAGTACACGTGCTGAAGCTAGACAACTAGTTGCACATAAGGCAATACTTGTAAATGATAAAGTAGTTAACGTACCTTCTTTTCTGGTTAATCCTGGGGATACTGTATCAGTTCGACAAAAGGCTAAAAACCAAGGACGTATCCAAGCTGCTTTAGCTTTATCTGAACAAAGAGCACCCTGTGATTGGATTACTGTAGATACTGGTTCTTTTAAAGGTACATTTTCTACAGCACCGACGTTAATGGATTTATCTTCAGACTACAACGTAAACCTTGTTGTAGAACTTTACTCTAAGTAAGCTCGGAGAGATAGCTGAATGTATACTGAAATCAATGAAATGTTGACGCCTAAGGTTCTCAAAGTACAGGCCGAGTCGCCCTATAAAGCTAGAATAGTTTTAGAACCTTTGGAGCGAGGTTTTGGTCACACCCTCGGCAATGCTTTGAGAAGAATCTTATTGTCATCCATGCCAGGAAGTGCCATTACTGAAGCTTCTATCGATGGTGTTTTGCATGAATATAGTACTATTGAAGGTGTTCAGGAAGATGTGGTTGATTTGTTGCTTAACCTAAAATCAGTTGCTATCAAATTGACTGTAGGAAACGAAGCGCAGATTACCTTAAATAAAGAAGGACCATGTCAAGTTACAGCTGGTGATATTCAGTTGACTCATGGTCAAGAAATTATTAATCCAGAACTTGTCATAGCCAATCTCAATGAAAAGGGTAAATTAAATATGACTCTTAAAGTTGAAAGAGGTATTGGCTTTCATAATACTGATGCATTTGTTCGCTATCATGATGATGAAATTGAGAAAAAGACGGTTGGAAAGTTAAAAATTGACAACAGTTTTTCTCCAGTGAAGAAAGTAGCTTATTTCGTCGACAGTGCACGTGTAGAAAACAGAACAGATTTAGATAAGCTTACTATTGAATTAGAAACTAACGGTACTATCGATGCTGAAGAGGCAATAAGAATATCTGCTAGTATACTACAAAGACAGCTTCATGCGTTTGTTGACATGAAATTTGAAGAATCACGTGCTGACAATAAAGAGCGTAATGATTTTGATCCTGTATTATTACGTTCAGTGGATGATTTGGAGTTGACTGTTCGATCAGCTAATTGTTTAAAAGCTGAAAACATTCATTATATAGGCGATTTGGTTCAAAGAACAGAAAGTGAATTATTGAAGACACCTAATCTTGGTAAGAAATCACTAACTGAAATTAAAGACGTTTTAGCGTCTCGATCATTATCGCTGGGTATGAAACTTGAGAATTGGCCGCCAGCAAGCCTTGGCGAGTAATATTTAGGAGTCTTTGTTATGCGTCACCGTAATTCCGGACGTAGTTTTAGCCGTACCAGTAGCCACCGTAAGGCTATGTTTTCTAATATGTGTTGTTCTTTGATTGAGCACGAGTTAATTAGAACCACTTTGCCAAAGGCAAAAGATTTACGTCGATATATCGAACCTTTGATTACTGTTAGTAAATCTGATTCAGTAGCATCACGTAGACGTGCTTTTGATATTTTGCGATCTAAATCAGCTGTAGGTAAATTATTTACTGATTTAGGACCACGTTTCGCAAAACGACCAGGTGGGTACATACGTATTATTAAATGCGGGTATAGGGATGGTGATAATGCACCTATGGCTATAGTTGAATTAATGGATAGACCTGTAAGCAGTGATGATACGGAAGAGTAAATTTTAGATTAATAACTATTAATGTATATTTTGAGCCCGCATTAACGCGGGCTTTTATTTGAATCATTTAAAACGGTATGTCATCATCTAATTCATCAAAAGCATCTTGTGCAGTAGATGTTGGAGTTGCTTGATTTTTTGTTGAAGCTTGTTGAGGGGTAGAGGTTCCCTGAAATGAAGGCATGTCGTCGTAATTAGTGGCACTACTTCCTTTGCTATCGAGCATTTGAATGTCAGACGCAACAATTTCAGTTGTATATCTATCTTGGCCCTGTTGATCTTGCCATTTTCTTGTTCTTAAGCTCCCTTCGACATATAGCTTGGAACCTTTGCGAATGTATTCTCCGGCTATTTCACCCAGACGATTAAAACAGACTACTCTGTGCCATTCAGTTCTATCTTGTTTTTCACCTGTCGTTTTGTCTTTCCATGTTTCACTGGTAGCAACTGAAAGTGTAGTAACAGCATTTCCGTTAGGCAAATACCTTACATCAGGATCTGCCCCTACATTACCAACAAGTATTACTTTATTTATTCCTCTTGCCATTGAAATCATCTCCTGTATGCGAAAGTTAGTTAGGTATTATACATAATTTGGCGGTTATTTCGTAGCAGCCCAAAGAGAAGGTGTTATTGGTAAATTGTAGACTGATGAAGAATTTTTTCAGCGCTTCCTGTGGAGTATTCCTCATTATCTACTCGAACATACAAGGTATTTTCATCTTTGGACAAAATAACTTCTTTAATGCCGGCTACCTTTAAAAGCTGATTGACTACCAATTTTGATTCTTCATTATTTGCTGTAAAAGGCAAAATAAGAGTAGAAAAATAAACATTAGATTTCATGCTTAGCGAAATGATGAACCATAGACAGCTCAGAATCATGTTAATTAGAAAAATAGCTTGGTTATCGTACCACTGATAAAGAATACCAGCTAAAGACCCACCAAAAAAAATTCCTAAAAATTGACTCGTTGAATAAATACCCATTGCTGTGCCTTTGCTCCCTGGACTTGCCAGCTTTGACACTAATGAAGGTAATGTTGCTTCAAGAACATTGAAGGAAACGAAATACACAAACATTAAAATACAAAACCAATACCA
Source organism: Legionella pneumophila subsp. pneumophila str. Philadelphia 1 (assembly GCF_000008485.1). Lineage (NCBI taxonomy): Bacteria > Pseudomonadati > Pseudomonadota > Gammaproteobacteria > Legionellales > Legionellaceae > Legionella > Legionella pneumophila. The sequence continues at coordinate 397,466 of NC_002942.5, forward strand.
ATTTTGTGATGCGAGTACCAGCAGACCTTGAGTAAAGGTAGTCAGCAGTACAGATATAACAAATACTGTTTTTAATCGTTTTTTTCTTTCTGAAATAATGATAAAGGGTACCATTAAAATAAATGAGAATAACATGAGTGGCAAATAGAAGTGCCATTGCTGATGTAAATGACCATTCTCAATTTGATATTTCAATAGCATGGGTATAGCAAAAAAAGTGGCTGTAAGAATAAAATGCTGACAAAAAATTCCAAAATTGAGGCGTTGTAAATGTTGATCTGTTACCACTGGTTTTATGAGAGATAAGCTGGGTTCACTATCTGCATGAAACTGCTCCTTTGAGGGATTGGGAATGATGAGATAAAGTATCATAATCCCTAGAACAGCTAAAGCTGCAGTGAGATAGAACACTCCTGATAATCCATAGTAGTGGGTAAGAGCAGGGCTAATTATCATTGCGAGGCTAAATGATGTTCCAATAGTTATCCCTACTATGGCCATTGCCTTTGTACGTTGTTCATCCAGGGTTAAATCAGCAAGCAAAGCAATTAACACGCTACCTATAGCTCCAGCACCCTGTAGTATTCTGGCAGTTATCATTCCAGCAATAGAATGAGTTACTGCTCCTAACAAGCTTCCTCCAGCGAATAGCAATAGACCTATGGCGATCATAGGTTTTCTGCCTAGTTTATCTGAAAGCATACCAAAAGGGATTTGTAGTAATCCTTGTGCCAATCCATAGCTTCCCAAAGCCAAGCCAATTAATGTTGGAGTAGCACCTTTAAGGTTAGTGGCATAAAGAGTGAATACAGGGATAAGTAAAAATAATCCCAGGAGACGAAAAGAGAATATTGCTGCTATAGGAAAAACAGTTTTGTTCCAAGAATACTTCATTCATTATAGGTCTAAATTATATCATGTGGAGATGGTACAAATTAAGTGCTTTGGAAACAAGATAAATTATGAAATTCCGCTTGATAGAGTCCCGATATTTCCATTGACAGCACAGCAGATTAGCGGTAGTTTGGTGGGATTTTATACTATAGGGTTATCGTATGAGTTCATTAGTTTTTTCAGGAAAGGTAGGATTGATAACGGGTGGTGCACGAGGAATTGGTAAAGCGACCGCATTAAAGTTAGCACAGTCAGGCTGCGATATTGCTATCGTGTATTATAATAGCTCTGATGAGGCTCAAAGTCTGGTCAATGAAATAACCGGCATGGGTAGAAAAGCAGTTGCCTTACAAGCCGATGTAGCAGATTGTCAATCTGTCAAAGAAATGTTCTCTCAATTTAGAGAACACTTTAAGCACTTAAATTTTCTAGTGAGCAATGCAGCGAGTGGAGTATTGAAACCTGCTTTGAAAATGTCGACCAAGCATTGGCGCTGGTGTTTGGAAACCAATGCTTTGGCTTTGAACCACTTGGTTACGGAAGGTCTTGCTCTAATGCCTAAAAACAGTCGAGTTATTGCACTATCCAGCTTAGGTGCATCAAGGGCGATTCCAAATTATGCTTTTATTGGTGCCTCTAAAGCAGCTCTGGAAGCATTGGTTCGTTCGCTAAGTTTGGAGCTGGCTAGTTATGGTATTACTGTGAATACTGTTTCTGCAGGTGTTGTTGATACGGATGCTTTAAAGCATTTTCCAAACAGAGAACAGTTACTGGATGAATATCAAGCTCATGCTTTGGCAGATAGAGCGTTAACACCTGAAGATGTGGCTAATGCTATCTATTTGCTTTGTTTGCCTGAAGCGGCCATGATTAATGCCCATACATTATATGTTGACGCAGGCTATAGTCAGGTTGGCTAGTAGATGATAAAAGTAAATTTTATGATATAATTTCAAGCTTTGCGAGCTTTGTTGGTTCAGAGGATAAAATATGAATGTAGCTGAAGTTTACCCTAAGGTTAGGGAAATTATTGCTGATGTATTAGTAATTGATGAAGAAGAAATTTCTTTAAACAGTAGTTTAATTGAGGATTTGGGTGCTGAGTCCATCGATTTTCTTGATTTGGTTTTTCAATTGGAAAAAGAATTCAAGATTAAAATCCCGAGAGGCCAGTTGGAAAAGAATGCTCGTGGTGATCTGGCTGAAGATGAGTTTGAGAAAGGTGGTATTTTAACAACCTCAGGATTACAGGCTTTAAAGAATTATTTGAGCGAAGTCCCTGCTGATCGATTTAAAGAGAATATGAAAGTTAACGAAATTCCTGTGTTGTTTACCGTAGAAACTTTTTGCAAGCTGGTTATTTCAGCTATAGCCCAGCAGCAAGCAACGGAAACTGTAGCCTGATGAGGTTCTTATTTGTTGATCGCATTGTACAATTATCCCCAGGAGAATGGATTAAAGGGATAAAGCATGTCACAAGAGATGATGCTTATTTAACCACTGATGATCATGGAAGGCTTTGCTTTATGCCTTCTTTGATTGGTGAAACATTGGGGCAATTGGCAGCGTGGAATGTGATGCAACATAATCATTTTACTGCAAGACCAGTCGCTGGCGTAGTATCAAGTGCCCGATTGTATCGACCTGCTTACGTCGGTGAAACGATATTGCTTGAATCAAATATTGATTCACTGGATGAAAAGGCAGTTCAATACCATAGCATTGCCAAAGTAGGTAATGATATTATTTTTACTATAGATGGAGCATTAGGCCCCATGCTGCCTATGACTGAATTTATTAGTACAGAGGTCATTAGACAGCAGTTTGCAGAAATATACCGGCCAGGTGACTGGTCTTCTGTGTTAGCTTTGAGTTCGCCTGTTTTAATAGAGGAAAACTGCTCTGATTGTGGAATGATAAATTCTTCCATGCAATTTGACAGAATCCTCGCCAGTCAACCAGGTATAAGCTTGATTGCTGAAAAAAGGATAACTCGTTCAGCATCTTATTTCCCGGATCATTTTCCTAAAAGACCTGTACTACCGATGACGGTACTTCTTGAATGTAAATTGAATTTGGCGAAAGAGTTTATAGCTAGAGCAAAATATGATAGAGCTTATCGAATCAGCGAATTACGTAAAATTAAAATGAATGAATTTGTTCATCCCGGAGATGTCGTAGTTTGCCAGGTCAAAGTGAAACAGCAAATGGATGATGAATTAATACTGTCTTATAGGTGTGAGGTTGATGGCAAGCGGGTATGTGTTGTCGACATAGTGCTTATCCCAAAAGGTAAATGAGGTTATGAAACGACGAGTTGCTATTACAGGTCTAGGGGTTGTTTCGCCTCTAGGAAATGATGTATCCACCACTTGGATGAATTTGATCGCTGGTCATTCTGGCATAGATAGTATCAAGCAGTTTGACGCCAGTGCTTTTCCTACCACTATTGCGGCTGAAGTAAAGAACTTTTCACCTGATACGTCTATTTCGGGAAAGCATACTCGATTTATCATGTCTTTTACTCATTTTGCTTTGGAAGCTGCACGCCAGGCATTTGAAGATGCTTCTATATTTCCTACCAAGCAAACATCTGATCGGTGGGGAATAGTAACAGGCAGTGGGATGATGACGGCCGAGTTTGAGTATTTAACGCGGTTTCAACAAGCTTGTGCCGCAGGCGGTGAAATTGATTGGGGAAAGCTGCAATCTAATAGCAGGGATTTCTATAATTTGGTTGATTTTGGTAAAACCACTTCAAACTCTGGTCTTTCCTTATTAATACAACAATATGGGATTACTGGTTATGCCTCTTCTGTCCATACGGCCTGCGCTTCAGGAGGCCAAGCCTTGGGATTGGCAATGCAGGTGATCCGTCGTGGCGAGGCAGATTTTATGTTGGCAGGTGGATTTGATTCCATGATTAATCCTTTGGGTTTGTCGAGCTTTTGTCTTTTGGGTGCCTTATCAACGTATAATGAGACTCCGCAAACGGCAAGTCGCCCCTTTGATGCGACACGCAATGGTTTTGTCCTGGGTGAAGGGGCTGCCTTTTTGATCCTTGAAGAATGGAGTAAGGCAAAAGCCCGTGGGGCAAAAATCTATGCTGAACTGGCCGGTGAGGGGAATTCTTTGAGCTCCTACCGAATAACTGATTCACATCCCAACGGTGATGGTGCTATTCAAGCGATTAAACGTGCGTTGGAGGATGCGGGTGTTCAACCACGGGATGTCGATTATATTAATGCGCATGGTACATCCACTAAAATGAATGATTTAAGTGAAACCAATGCAATCAAAGTTGTCTTTGGGGACAGGATCGCCAATTTACCAGTGAGCTCTACCAAAAGTCAAACGGGGCATTTAATCGCAGCTGCGGGAGCGCTTGAAGCGGTATTGTCAGTTAAATCCATAGAACAGGCGCAAGTCCCCAAAACAGCGAATTTAAAAACACCTGATCCGGAGTGTGATTTGGATTATGTTGTTGATGGTCCACGTGAAAAATCTTTAGGGGTAGTATTATCTAATTCGTTTGGTTTTGGAGGTTCTAATAGCTGCTTGTTATTTAAACATCCAGAATTCGAGGAGACAAAATAAATGAGTCAAGCGAATAGAGTATTTATTACTGGTCGCAGCGCTCTAACTGCCTCTGGTGCAACTGCTGATGAAACTTGGAATGCAATCATTTCAGGCCAGTGTGGAATAGATGAAATTAATTTTTGGGAATTATCTGAATGGTCGCATCGTTTGGGCGGAGAAATAAAAGATTTCCAACCTTCCAAGATGCTTCCTGATAGAAAATTAATAAAAGTTATTTCCCGTCAAGATATAATGGGAATCAATGCGGCAGTGCAAGCTGTTGAGCATAGTAAAATGATTGCTTACAGAGATAGCCTGGCAGATGCTGATTTATTTAATGAACAAACCGCTATTTATGTTGGTTCTCCAGGGAATAAATATTTTCAACAATATGACTTTATACCTTTGTTGGCTAAAACCCATGGAGATATGCGTAGCTTTGCAAATCAGTTGTTTGATGAAGTGCATCCTATGTGGTTATTGAGGATTTTACCTAATAATGTGCTTGCCTATACAGGTATTACCTATGGCTTTAAAGGTCCAAATCACAATGTAACAAATCATGCGGTAGGTGGTACACAAGCCATTTTGGAAGCGTATCATGCCATACGTAGCGGGCAGGCAGAACGTGCGGTTGTGGTTGCCTATGATATAGGCACAGAACCTCAAGGCTTATTTTATTATGAAAAATTGGGTGTGGTAAGTAATCGTCATTTAAAACCTTTTGATAAAGAGCATGACGGCACCATTCTTGCTGAAGGTGCCGCAGCCCTTGTATTGGAAAGTGAAGCCAGTGTGAAGTCCAGGGCTGCGACTTGTTATGGTGAGATAGTTGGTGGCTTATCCGCTTCTGAAGCAACAGGATTATTTTCTATTGAAGCAGATGGGCAACATTTGGCTTCATTGATGGGGCAGACATTAAGCACATCAGGAATAAACTCTGAGGAAATTGGACTAATAGTAACCCATGGAAATGGAAACAGTAAATCAGACGACAGTGAGGCTCTGGCTATCAAATCAGTATTCAAACAAGAAGAAGTTCCTGCGACTGCTTTTAAATGGTCCATGGGACATACTTTATGCGCCTCTGGAGTATTGGATGCGGTATTAACTACATATGCCCTTGAAACCAAATGCGTGCCGGGGATCGCTAATTTTCAACAAATTGCCCCGACGTGTGAAGGCTTATCAGTAAGTCGTGAGCATAGAGAGATAATATCTAATTCCTATGCCATGATGATCAACCGAGGGTTTGCCAGCATGAATGTATGTTTGGTGATCAAAGCTTGTGAATAATTTAGCTCAACAAATAGAAGCATTACCCATTACACTGGCGGGACGTTTTATTTATCGGTTTTTGCCATACAGGCGCCGGTTGATTTTTTCCAATATTAGCCAGGTTTATAATGATCAACTGAATGAATCTCAAAAAAAGCGCTTGGCAAAAGCGTATTACTCACATCTTGCAAAATCTTTAAAAGAAGCGCTGCAATTAAGATTCATGAGTGAAAAAAAATTACGAGCTCAGGTTGAAGTAATCGGCCATGAAAAAATGTTAGCTGTTGTGGCACAGAAAAAAGGAGTGTTAGTCGTTACCGGTCACTTTGGAAATTGGGAGTTTGCGCCCTTGGGAGGGGTATTAAACTTCAAGGAATTCAAAGGCCAATTTCATTTCATCAGGCGTACCTTGCGATTTAAGTTCATAGAACGCATTATGTTCAAAAATTACTATCAAGCTGGCCTAAATGTTATTCCTAAAAAAAATTCTCTGGAGCAGGTTTGTGTTGCGTTAGAACAAAATCATGCCGTAATCTTCGTATTGGATCAGCATGCATCCCTGGTGAACAGAGATGGGATAGCGGTAGAGTTTTTTGGAAAAAAAGCTGGCACCTACAGAAGCCTGGCGACGATATCTCGCCATACAGGAATTCCAGTTATACCTGCAGCCAGTTACAGATTACCTAATGGAAAGCATGTTTTGGAGTTTCATGACCCCATTCCCTGGAAAGATTATGACACTACACAAGAATCTTTATACCGAAATACCTTGGCCTATAATCAGGCTTTGGAAAAGATTATTCTGGCACATCCTGAGCAGTGGAATTGGATGCACAAACGCTGGAAACTTTCTTAAATGAATGGATTGTCTTCGGTTTCTTATTTATTCTTTGTCACAGAATGTTTTCTCCAGGCTCCTACTTAATCACAAATGACTTTTTATGGGGGCAAGTTATGTCAAATTTTTATGTTTTATTTTTTCGTTCGTCTCTTAATCGTTTGAGTACCAGAAATAACTTATTCGTTTCATCTTCTTTTGTGAAATGAAGGACAATGTTGTTGTCTTCAGCTCGAATCACTTCATAGCAAAGTTCCATAATGAAGTTATGGATTTGTAGTTTAAGCACTCCCTCTTTAGGAATATCAGTTTTCTGCTTAACTACTACAGCACCATTGGAAGAGATTTCAACAATTTCAATTGAATTATTGTCTAAGCTGGCATTTATTTCGCCATGGTTTTTTAGCCGAAAATATTTTCGCCTTTCGTCCATTGTTTAACCATAAGTTAAGTATGCTTTTTAATTTTAGGTCTATTATTCCTGATAGGTCAACCGGATGAGCGTGATATCTGCTAATTAAATAGGAAGGATCCAAATTTTAGAACGGTTGTTTGTTTCAGGTTATTATAAATCAATCCGGCTGTAGATGCGCAGCCGGAAGATTAATCAAGGTGAAATCATTGTTGATGTCGATTGGGGAGTGGATTTATTATTTGGATAAATAGCTGACATGATGTTGTTGCTAAAAAATACTCCCAAGTTGCCTAATGTGCTTTTTAGGCTAGTAGCTAACTCAGTTGCTGAATCCAGGATAGTTGCGCCTGGAGTTTGATTTGAAGAAACAGATTCACACTTATACGGATTTTGTTCGGGTAAAGAATGAGTAAATTCTTTGCTGATAGGGCTGAAATGAGCAGAGTCTTCATCGAATTCCTTGAGTAAAGATTCAACCTCATTGCGAGCTCCTTTCATTAGTTGCATTTCTAGCAAACGAAAACGATTCGCGATTAAAAGTTGCTGATTTTTTATAAGCCAGGCATCCAATGTTAAGTCATTTTTGCTTTCTAGTAACAGATAGTGAAATAAGCGATGGAGTTTTTGACGAATTTTAAGCTCGTTTTTTGGATTGGATTGCAATGAAAATATACTCAATGCTTCGATTAATTCATTAAGTTTTTGTTGGGTGTAACCTGATTTTATGTCATCGAGGATAATCGACAGATTTGTTTCAAGTTTGGTAGTGAAATATTTTCTTTGTTGAAGAAGAGGGGAGGTTTTTTTTTCGCTTGGCTTTATTGGCGAGTCAATTGCTGCAACAAAGGTAGGTGGGTTGGGGGAAAAAAAACCAGTCCAGCCATAATACCAACATCGTTTCAATCGTGAAATCAGTTGAGCGATAAATCCGGTATTTTCACCAAAACTTAACTCGATTTTTGCTTCAGTTAAAGCTTGAGTCGCTATACTGATAATTTCCTTGTGTTTATTTGGATTTAATTTTTTTAGAGCTCCCTCGCATAAATCAATAACTCTGGCATAGCTGTCTTCGCTAGCTTGTGCCCCAAAATGCCGGATAGTTCTTTTCGCATCATAGACAAATAAAGAAAAATTAATTTGCTCATCATGTAATTCAGGATAGTTTAGAAACGCTGTGAATATAGCCTCTCTAACAGAAGCTGATATATCGCTTAAAGACATGAGAACAATTAAATGATATATCGAACGCCGATGTATTTCAGTGCATCCTTCTTGAACATAGTAACTTAAATAATCATTGATGATTTTGGAAAGTACTTGCTTATCGCCTTTATAATGCATTAAAAAATAATCTATCGATTTCACTGTTCTCTTGTTTTTTATTAATTTATTAATTAAAGGATGTTCAGGAATATCATTGGTCGGTGTCATTACAGAGCTTTCGCTAATTTTGATGCCGCAGAAGATGCTGCTTAAAAGACTTTTTTCTTTTGATTTAGTTGGAATTTTTGGGGCTAGCTGGACCAGTTGTGTCATGCTCGTGATGTTTATGCGTGAATCATTATAAAATAAGCTCGAATCACCGGATTGTGCTGATGCTCGCAAGTAGTAATTGGTCAGATAGGCGATTTTATTATTTAACTCTTTAAACTCTTCCAGATTATTTAAACAAATCAGGAGTTGCATCGCTTGAGGTGAGAATTGGTAATTACGGTTTAATAATTTATAAACCAATAACTTGATGTAAGTTACATACGCGTCATGATGTTGGCCATAGAGATAGCGTTGAATAGCGGTAATTAGTCGTTTTTCTTCATTTTGGTTGATCAAAAGAGGATGAGTCGGATCAAATAATTCGAGATGTTCTACCATATTCATAATAATGGTTTCCTTTTTTGTGGAATCCATTTTATTAAGTTCGTCAACAACATGAACATCTACCAGGTTCATCAAATGGGCTAAAATAAAATGCGCATTTGGCCTGGATGAGTAATGATTTAGCCAATAGGCAATCATGTCAGGCTTTGGATATTTAAGTAGTATTTTTTCAACCTGTTTTTCTGACAACTGATGAAAATGAGGGATTGAACAGAGTAAAGTAACACATGCTTCAGGTTGTAGAAGTTCTATTTGTGCCACAGTCAAACAGCTCAGGTTTAATTGGTGGATTAGTGGATTAAGCCGAGGTGGTGAGTGAAATTCACTTTGATTTAAATGGGCTAGAAATGATTTTTCTTTTAAATTGTCCAGGTACTCCTTTTTGCTTAATAGACAGGTAATTAATAATGATTTAATCTGGCTATCCTGCGCTAAAGCAATTAATTCAAGTATTTGTTGGTAGTTAAATTTATTAGCGTTTAACGCATAGATAAAATCGAGCTGACTTTCTTTACTATTGTTGATGCTGGCTAAATAATCCTTATTTAAGATGGCTATTTTTAACAAATCAAAATTTAATAGTTCATTTCTTTTCATATGATTCTCCAGCCAGCTCCATGAGCCGAGTTTAATAATATCAGGTAAAGTCGTTTGATCAGGTGCAACTATAAGACAATGATTGCAAAGCCAATTGATTTGTGAGGTGGTGAAGTTTTCACGCTGAATCAATATTTTTTTGAGGGTGTAGGGGAGCAGCTTTTGCTCGACAATGTGTTTCAAAAGGAGGACTATCTCTGGGGACGATTGAAGTTGATCAGGATTTAATTGACTGAGCCATTTTATAAATATTTCCGTTTTAATCAGCGGATCATTAAGCGATAAAAATGATTTTAGAGCTTGCTCCCAGGAAAGAGTTTGATTTAGAGATGGTCTATTTAAATCTGCGATAAGTAATAAGCTGGCAAGAATATCATTTTTTGAGACAGGTTTATCAAAATCAACCACTTGATCCTCCTTGACCGAAATGTCAAAACTACTCTATCAACTTTAATACCCATTTCGTTCATGTTAAGCCACGGAATATAATATTCACAAATTCTCTCGATGGAATCTTTACAGGACTTAAGCAACCCCGAATCTTTGCGTAAAAACCAGTTTTTAATTCGGTCATTTAGTTTATCTAAACTCCCTCATTAAAAATATTTTTTGCCTTGACCTTAGCGTTTTTCCTAAGTCCTGTTTTATATTTGTGGATTAATTCAGAATAACTGTTTGAAAAAAAAATTCAATACTTGTTTTAATTTTGTGAATTTTGTTATGAAAGTAATGTACCCTCATACACAAAAGCAGCAGGTCCAGTTAATATAATGGGAGCAGTGGGACAAGGCCATTGGATGCACAAATCTCCTCCTGGCAAATGAACGGTGATTTTGTCTGACAGGTTGTAAAATAAACGTGCTATTGCTGCCGCAGCAACCGCACCACTACCACAAGCAATCGTTTCACCACAACCCCTTTCGTAGACACGTAAGTTGATTTTTTCATGATTAATAATTTGCATAAATCCAACGTTGACTTGCTCTGGGAATTGCGGGTGGAAACTAATCTGTTGTCCCAAACTGTTTACAGGGGCTGTATCTATATTTTCAACCAACAATACAGCATGAGGATTGCCTACACTTATCGCATGAAGATTCACTGTATTGCCGTTATTTAATTCAAGTGAATATTCTGGGGATTGGCGATCAGCAAGTAAAGGAATTTCACCTGGGGCTAGTCTGGGAACGCCCATATTGACACTCACGCTGTTATCCTCATTGATGATTAAATCCATGAGCGTAGTTTTAGTTGCTACTGTCAATTTATTTTTTGCTGTTAAACCATAATATCTGGCAAAAAGAGCTATGCATCGCGCCCCATTACCGCATTGACCTACTTCTTGCCCATCGGCGTTGAAGATTCGATAATTAAAATCAATTCCTTCGGTTTGACTGGATTCTATTAGTAAACATTGGTCAAACCCTATACCGGTATGGCGATTGGCTAGTTTTTGTATTTGCTCAACAGTGAGTTGAATAGATTGGTTGACTCCATCCAATACAATGAAGTCATTGCCTAAACCATGCATTTTGGTAAATTTTATTCCCATAGGATGTCTCTATTGATTGGTTGTTGTTTTCTTTTCTTGTTCAGGCAAATACAAAGGTCCTTTTTGCCCACAAGCTGACAAACACAAAGAAGTCAGGGTGACAACGATGAGTAATAATGCGAAATAAATGTGTCTCATAGGGTATTATTATAGAGTTAAATTTTAATTATATGAGATTTGCTTTGAAACTCAATGATTCATTCTTCTTGTTATTTTATATGTGAATATTTTGAGCTTGAGTAAGACAGGCAGATAGCTTATTCCGTATTTTGTGTCTTTCTTTAGTGAAGTAGTGCTTAGGTATGGCGTGTCTGAAAAGAGAGAAATCTATTATTGGATGCCTCGAGTATCTCTTCCAAAGAGTGTTGATTATCCATGAGCAATTGATGCAACACTTCAAGTTCCTTTTTAGGTAGTCTATTTGAACATTCAATAAAATAACTGTTTTTTCCATCTCTGTACCAGTATATGAAAATCGTATTTTGTGAAATGACACCTTTGCCAGGACTTCCATATAACCTGTTTGTATTGGAACCATGCAGATCAGTTCGGGGGGAATAAAAGCGATAATTTATTTGGTTGCGATTATGGCTTTGCTGGATTTGCTCAATGAACCCGCAGTCAGAAGCCAGTTTTCTTGCTAAAAACAAAATACTCATAAAACAGGACAACATACAAAATAAACATAATGATAAAGATTTATACAATAAAGTCAATAGGTATTAGAATTACCAGCGTCAATATGCCTATAAATTGTTCAATATATTTTTAAATGTTAAACTTGCGCTGCTCTATTGCATTGGCGATAATTTACGTTTTTGCGTGGAGAATTTGTTTTGAGCGTTTATATGAAGGAACCTTTAGAGAAAGCACAAGCTTGTGTCATATGGATGCATGGGTTGGGGGCTGATGCCTCTGATATGATGGGTTTAGCTGATCAGCTAACAATAGAAGATACCGCTTTAAGGCATGTATTTCTTGATGCTCCTCGAAGACCAGTGACTCTGAATGGAGGAATGGTTATGCCTGCGTGGTATGATATTTATGGATTAGGCTTTGTCGATGAAGAAGATAAGTTTGGCATTGAGCAATCTGAATTGTTAATACGCAAGGTGGTTGACGCTCAATATAATTGTGGCTTTAAACCGCATCAAATCTTTTTAGCTGGCTTTTCTCAAGGGGGAGCTATGGCATTGCACACGGCTCTTCATATGACCGAGCGATTATGCGGCGTTATTGCATTGTCCGCTTATTTGCCCTTGGCTAAGCATAATAAGCCGCAACTTGATAAGAATACTCCCATCTTTATGGGAGCAGGACAATTTGATCCTTTAGTTCTGCCAAAATGGACTCTACAGAGTAAGGATTGGCTCTTGGCTAATGGGTATAATGAAGTCTCTTTTCATCAATACCCTATGGAACATTCCATATGTTTTGAAGAAATTAAAGATCTTAGCCTTTGGCTTAATAAGCAGGTTCAAGGAGTTTTACAATGACAATAGTAAAAAGGTCAAGAACAGTACCTTATTCTTGTGAGCAAATGTATGGACTGGTTAATGATGTTGAACATTATTCCGAGTTTCTACCTTATTGTGCGGAAAGCAAAATACTTCATCGTGACAATGATGAAGTCCAGGCGACTTTAGTGATAGCAGCTGCTGGAATGAGTAAGTCATTCACTACTCGTAATCGATTGCAAACTAACAAAATGATTGAAATTCGTCTGGTTGATGGTCCTTTTAGTCATTTAGAGGGATTTTGGCGTTTTGATCAGGAAGAAAAAGGGTGCAGAATTTCTTTTGATTTGGAGTTTGAGTTTGCCGGGAAAATATTTTCCATGCTTCTTGGTCCTATATTTGATCAGATAACCGATAAAATGGTTGACGCATTTTGCGAAAGAGCCGAGGTCATTTATGGTAAAAGTTGAATTAGTCTATATAGCGAATTCTAAAAATTGCCTGCATTACAAAATGGATTTAAAACAGGGAGCTACAGTTGAAGAGGCACTCATTGAATCAAATATTTATTCAACTTGTCCTGAAACGAGAGAATTACCCGTAGGAGTATACGGGAAGCGGGTTTCTGTGGACCAGGTATTGAAAGAAGGAGATCGAATTGAGATTTATAGGCCATTGATACTCGACCCCAAAGAAAAACGCCGTAAATTAGCACAGTTTAAAAAATAGAGGCAAATTAGGCATTTTAATCTACACTGAACTCTTAAAAAACAATTTTCCCCTTGTCTAATCACTTAGGCAAGGGGGAGATATTAAATTACGGCTTATGTTCTATTTTTACTAAAGAACCTCTGGAAAAATATAACACAACATTACGAATTTCCAGGTTACCTTTGCCTCGTCGCCAGGTATAAGCATAATCCCACCTATCATTGTTGAATGTTGGACTCATTATGCTGGTACCCATTAAGATTGCAACGTCATTCTTACTCATGCCTGTTTTTAACCGGGCAATTTTGGATTGAGGCAACAAATTACCTTGCTGAGTAATGCGTCTTGAGAAGTCATATGATGCACATTGGGTTAAGGTTAATGTTAAAATGAAACAAATAAAAAAAGTCATTATTCGCATTTTTTTGCCTACCATGAAAAATTTCGCCATAATAACATGTCATTTATTGAAAGGCACCTGTCATCATGTGGAATTTGGTATTTGCCATTATTCGGCCAGACTAAGTTTTAAGGCCGCTAATGGTTTTTAGAGCATGAAAATTATTTTAGGCCTTGATGCTAATTATTAATCCAATTTTGCTGGAATAATGATCAAAGCTCGAAATTCGTTACAGTTAAGGAGCACAAGTGGAAGAGAGTCAACAGTTAAAAGACGCTGGATTAAAAATCACATTACCTCGTATCAAGGTATTGCAAATATTGGAGCAATCAAGAAACCATCATTTGAGTGCAGAAGCAGTCTATAAAGCCTTATTGGAATCGGGTGAGGATGTTGGTTTAGCTACTGTGTATAGAGTTCTTACTCAATTTGAAGCAGCGGGATTAGTATCGAGACATAATTTTGAAGGAGGACACTCGGTGTTTGAGTTGTCTCAGGGCGAACATCATGACCATCTTGTTTGTGTTAAGTGTGGGCGGGTAGAGGAATTTGTAGATGAAATAATAGAACAAAGACAAAAAGCAATTGCCGAACGTGCTCATTTTAAAATGACAGATCATGCGCTAAACATATATGGTATATGTCCGCAGTGTCAATGACTTTGATATTTTAACTGGATTGGCCTGTCACCTCACGGAATATTATAAGCGTATTTACTATATTCTTTTGCAGTGCTTTATCATTACAATAATCAGAGTGTTTTGGTAAAACGTTATTTTCTTTAAGGATTCATCACATGGAGTTTGATTATATTATTGTTAGTGATGGTAGCCCAGGATAGGCTTTTGCTTCCAGGTTAAGTGCCGATCCCATCAATAAATTATTGTTGCTGGAAGCGGAAGATAGCCTATTTCTGGAAATGCCAATCCGCTTGCAATGAGAATCGCAGAACAATTATCACACTATATTCTAATTCTTCGTGAGAGCCTCCTATTCTAAATGGAATTTGGGCGGTAAAGAGTAACACTGTAAACTAGTCTATACTTGAAATTATAATGAAGTTGCTTGGGTTTTGAATTAATTATGCATCAAAAGAAGCGGTCTTCATTGGAACTTGAAGACTTGTTGTAGTTATTTGAGGGATCCTTAAGAACTATTCCATTCAATATCCTGGCGGTGATGTGCTTGCTTTGGGTTTTATCTATACGAACGAGATTCCAATCAAACTGGTTATTATCTGGTTTTTCTCATTTTAATTTTAAGTGTGATTCGGTGGGTAACTAGTCGAATTATAATCAGTAAAGAGTTTTACATCACAAAAGGAAAGCAGTCTTTAATTGGTTTTTTACTGCTGGATTTTTTTATGGGATTGGCTTGGAGTTTGAGCTACTTTATTTTTTCCCCTTATTTAAATGACACCAGTGAGTTTATTTTTGTATTCATTTCTTAATCAATTTATCTTCCCGCCTATTATGCTTACGTATTGCCAATGAATTTCCCAATTATTGCCTACAATTTGTATTTATTTCAGTTTGATAAAATAATTTTTGCTGTCATGTATTCGCTTTTTTTGATCATAGTATTGTTGACAGTAAGATTAAACTCAAAATTACTTTCCAAAGTGAGGGCATTATCTATAACCGATTCATTGACTGGATTATTTAACCGTCGTCATTTTGATATGGTGTTCAGCAATGAACTAAGCAGAGCGAAACGTAATAAATATCCTATCAGCCTGGTTTTCATTGATATAGATAATTTCAAGTATATTAATGATACTTTTGGTCATTCTGCAGGTGACAGGTTTTTAATTCATGTGTCAAATATCCTGAAACAAACGTTACGGCGCTCAAGCGATAGCATGTTTCGGATTGGTGGCGATGAATATGCTGCCATTCTTATTAATATGCCACCAAATGAAGTAACAACAGTTTGTGTTTCAATGCAAGAGCAGTTTAATAAAAAAAATCAATATAAAAATGTGTCGTTAAGTATGGGGGTCATAAGCATCGACTCTATGAGGGTAGTTGATCAACAAAGTGCCATTACTGCAGCGGATAAAACTCTTTATCAAGCAAAAAAAGCAGGGAAAAATCAAATTAAATCTAAATCGTTAGGCTAGCAAGAATTGAGAGTCAATTAAAATTGTTGGATTTGATTACAGCAAGTATAAGATAAGAGAATACAATTTTATTTCTCTTATGTCAGAGATGGCCTCTGGATTAATTACTTTTAACGTGAGTTATGGATAAGATGCTCGTTATCTTGGATTGTTTGAGCCGAGGGGGCATTTATGATGCCTCGCGAAGCCTTGTATGAAATTTAATGATTCTTGCCGGGGCTTCGAGAAGATGCTCATGTATCTTCTCAGCCCAAACGGTCCCTGGATATCGATTGCTTTTTATATAATCGCTATCCATAACTCACGTTACTTTTATTCAATGTTGATAGAATAGGAGTAACTTCCAAAGCCATCATAGGTGGTATTGATGTAACGAAGACCATTGCAGGAAGCACTGACAACAGGATGATTCATAAATGGACCGTCATTAATATCAAGTACGCACCAATTGGCATTGTCATAAGCTACAGTGACATGAGCATAGCCTGCTCGACAATCAAAACCATCTCTGATTACAAAGCTACGTGGTCCAACGATTTGTAATACGACATCTGAGTCATTATAACCACTGACCACATAAATTCCAGGGTGAGTTTTGTCACCTAAATGAAAAAAATCCTTGTACCCACAGAATGATTCATTGGCGTAGGCGTTGACCATTAAAAGGCTACTTGCTGCCAGTACTGTCCATTTTTTCATACGAAAATACCTTCTTATTGTTATTCAGGAAATCGAATTATAGGGAATCGATGGCTATTAAACAATCATCTTGTTCTTTTGTTTTTGAAAAACCTGTTCTGCAAGTGATTTCTGGAAAGGGTAGGAAATATTTCCTGTTAAAGAGATGTTCAGTTACCTTGTTTCGATTGATCTAATCGGATACGCTGACCTGTAGAGATTGAGAATCTCCACAATATTTTGAAGGGATAGAAACATTAAGTATCAGGAGGAAAAATGTATTCATCATTATTTCTAAAGAAGGACTTGGGGCATTTGCCTGAAAAAGTTATTTTTCTTGATTTTGACGGCACCGTTGCTCTTCCTGCAAGGAAGGAAAATGGAGAATATGATGTTCAGCCTGATGGGTCAATTGGAGCTACCCACCTAAATAAAGAAAAATTTAGACGTTTAGTACAGTTTTCTATTCACACTGATATTCCTTTGTACTTTTTGAGCGGACGTCCTGATCTTCAATCTTGTGTCGATTTAATGACTGATTTTATTGCAAGCGTTGATGGCTTCCATTCTGGTATTGGCGGGTTTAAAAAGGATTCTCTGTTTTTTATCAGTAAAATGATAATTGAAGAGGGGAAACTTATTCGAAAGGAAATAACGACAAAGGCTCAGGTGATTCAATCCGTGCATCATGAAAAATACAGTTATTTACCTAAGGAATCGATTTTACTGGTCGATGACATTCAAGAATACCTCGACCCAGTGCGGGAACTGGGTTATAACACTTTGTTGGCAAATCCGGAGAGTTTGGAGCATTTTAATGAAGTAGAGGAATTTATTGGGGTAACATTACAAAAAACTATCGCATTCAACACCTAGACAAGGTTATGGTAAATTAAAAGATTAAATCAAATATTTTTATGCGGATGGCGCTAATTGGTTTAACTCAATTGTTCCATTATTTTCAACAGAAGAAACTGGGGTAATTGCCCTGGATTCACTAGAGATAGCTGACTCATTGCCAGCAAATAATCCAAATCGTTTGGTCAATTCATTGATTTTAGGCTGGGTTTTTACAGAGCTTTCCAAATTATTAAATAGTTTTCTTCTCTCCGGAGTGTACAGGCAAAGCGCTTCCAATAAGGATAAGATGCATTGTTTTAAATAGGTAAAGCTAAAATAGCTTTCCTGTTTGTAATCCATGATGATTCTTTCAAAATTAGGATTTTTAACATGGAATGATATTTGGTCTACACGCTCTTTTGGCGTAAGGGTTCCATCTTCACTGATATCAACCAGTTTATTAATGAGCTCTGTCTTTTTCGCCAGTGTCTCTTCGCTTTCAAATGTCGAATTATTTTGCTCGATGGCAGCGGTAGAAAGACTAAAGTAGTTTTTAAATTGAGCTAAAGCGACTCTTACTGCATCAAGATGATAATATTTCTCAAAATTATCTCTTTCAAAATTTTTAATTTTTTCCTTTAGCAAATTTTTTATAGTTAAATTAATATCTTCTGCGGATTTTGAGCGTTGAATAATACTTTCTTTGAAAGTCAGTAAATATTCTCTAAGTTTTGTGCGATATTCCTTGTCAGTGTATTGTAAACCTATATGACGGTTGCAGAAAGCATCTAATTGTTTATTAAATGATTCTGTAGTGTATTCTTCTATATAAAGGAGATCTTCTTGTTCCTGAGTCGATCGTAACTCTTTAAGATAAGTCAACTTTTCTCTGGCAGTATTTGCTTTCATAAGATAAGTGGCTTTTAAGCCTTCATAATGATGGTAGCTTGAGATAATGAGAGGCTTAATGAGCGTTAATTTAGGTTCATACTCTTTCAGCTCTGAATTTAAAAGAGTGTCTAATTCATAATCTTTAGGATCAGGATCTGTATTCTGGGGTAATCTCTTTTGTAGTTTTACCAATTTGTACAGAGCTTTTTTATAAGTTTCGATTAATTCATCATCAGTGGTTTTGCCACCTTTTGTTTTGATAATTTCATATAGCTTGATGATATGTTTATAATTTTTTTCTATTTTATCCAAATGTTGTGTTGCATTTTCGAGTTTTTTATTCGTTGTTTTTATTCTTTGATCTATTGGTGTTTTATCACATATCATTCGAATATGTGCTTTGGAATGCAGCGCTAAAGGATGTAACAGGCCTTTATAATATTCATCCGTTATTGTTTTTAATGGTCCTGAGATAGTGCCTGGTACCAATCCTAATTTATCTTCCCATGCGTCCGCTTCCATCAGCATGGGTGTAAAAATCTTGGAGCGGAATTGATCCAGATTATTCATTACGGCGTCATGTGATGTGCTAATAAACTCATTCAGTTTGTTCGTCATTTCTCTATAGAGAGAATACATGGCAGGCGTTTGTAAGAATAATTTGAAATAGGAGTTTGAACTTTTAATGATATTTTCTACAGTAACGGTTGCTTTTTTTGCCTTTAAGTGTAAGTCGTTGAGTTCTTCTGTCGTGAGATAGTTGGTATTTCTTAAACTTCTAATGTGTTTTGGCGAAATATAAAAAGCATTGAGTGTATACCAGAGAGCATTGTATTTAATATCCTGGTTATAAGGTACTTCTAAGGGGGATACCTGATACGCATCACTGTGTTCTTGTATTGTTGCAATAAGAGTTTGCGCTTTTTCCAGTAACTCGCTTGCTATGAGCTTAAAATGAGGATCAACAGCGAGTTTTAGCGCTAATTTCTTAATTTCATTAATGTGATCATATGCTTGTATTAAATGATAGACATAAATGCTTTCGTAACTTCTGGTGTCGAGTTTTTCCAGTTCAACAACAATCTTTTCAACATGATAGAGGCTATTGAATATGCGTTTTATCGCAACAACCTGTTCACTCTGGGCAAGTTCTTTGTTGTGATCTTGCAATTCAGGGTAAGGTATTCCATTGGGTTGTTGTTTTAATTGTGCCCTCATCGCATTATTAAAAAACGAAATGACTTGATTAAGCTCCGTTCTGAACTCATGTATGCATTTAGAGAAATTGGTATGTTTAATTAAATGATGGGCTCTGCTTTCCAGTTTTTCATCATGTTCAAGTTCGGTTGAGTTATTTTCACTGGCAAATTTTTCCTGGGCCCATTTTAAATATTGATTACTCTTTTTACCCCATTGTAAATCAATTTCTGTAAAATAAATTTGAAAATGTTCATCCAGTTTTTCAAACAGGTCAACTGCCGGAGCATCATAGGTGGATGACTCATTAGAAAAGGAATGGACCAAAAATTTGTCAAAACTTATTGCGGAAGCTCTGAGTTCAGGAGGTATCCCATCGATAAAATAAGGTTGAAATATATTATATAAATTACGGCAGCGAGTTTTGGTCTCTTTATCAAGATTATTTAAATGGAGAATCCTGCCTTCCGTTTCAGCGATTGTCTTGGTTTGCTTTTTTAATAAGGTAATAAATTCGTTATATGCTTTGCTGGCAACTCTGAATTTTTCACGTTTGTTTCTATACCATTGATAGAGGTCAAGAGCCTGTTCAGATGTTAAATCCTCAGGATTAACCAGTATATTATGTCCTTTCTCTGGCCTGAATTTTAGTTTGTCCGTAGCGCCATTAGCAGGGTTTAGTGCTTTTGTCTCATCTAGAAGAAAGACATTCGTTTTTTCACTATAAGGAAATAAAACCAGATTTGTTTGTTTGTGAACAGATTCGATAAGGTCTCTATTCAATTCGATATGAAATTGTTGAGTGGCTTTCTTTTTGCTAATTAAAGTTTGTAATGCTTCCTTTTGCGCTAAAACAAAACTGGCGTGATCGGCAGGAAGAGTGCCTCTTAACCAACGCCACGGCTTCTTTAAATAAGAAGACCAGGATTCCGGGCCCTGAAAACTATCGATCAACAAAATATTGAGATCAGGATCCACATCCATCATATAAGGACTGATTATTTTGTAATATGTAATCAGTTGGTTTTTAATTTCTTTCGGTAATTGATGTATGGGTTGCTTATTATAGGGGGGGGTGTCCAATATTTTGTAAAAATTATCCAGAGCTTCTTGCGCTTTTTGAATTTTAAAAAGGGCTTTGTTAGCTTCATCAATTCGTTGATATGTTCTTTCCAGTCTTAAAGCGAGAAAACGGGAGTCCTCTATACTGAGTAACTCTTCTCCTTTTTCTTTGAAATTGACGGGTTTGGATGCGTAATAAATTAAAAGTTGGTATAGAGGTTTGATTTTTTCCATTAACGGAATGGACAGTGTGCCAGGCTTCAGCATGGCATTGTCTTCAATTTTATCTACTAATCCAAATAAAGTAGGTAATACAACGTATTTTAATTGAGCCAAATTATCACGAATGACATCCTGGGATGAATCGCTGAAATGTCCCATTTGTTCAACAGAGCTTGTCGCCAATGTGATGATATTACGGATAATGTGAATGTATTTTAAAACTTTAAGGGATATAAAAAAGTCATTCCCTTTCAGATGTTCCAGGTCATTTAGTAATTTTAATGATGCGTTTTGTAATTCTTCCAGCTTTTCATTATTTAGGGTAGGCTCTTTTTCTTTGATTTGCGAAGAGTATTGTTGAATGTATTGAGTTAATTTTTCTATATAACCAGGTAATACGGCACTGAATTGAGTGAGGAATTGGTAATCCCAATCTCCTGTTCTCGGTTGCATTTGCTCTAAGGCAATGCCTGTAACTTCTCCTGCTTTATAGCTTATAGGAAAATCCTTCCAAGACTCTGCCAAACGCTTGGTGCATTCCTGGTGTTCACCAGCAAAAGCTTGTAATTTTCCAATGACAGGGAGAATAAGATCAATCTCTTCCTTGAACATTTCCTGCAAATCAACATCGAGGTTAGTGATTAGATAACCGGCTTGATAGGCCTGGTGAATCGTGTTGCTATAAAGTAATTTGAGATCGGGGATAGTTCGTTTGATGTTCCCTATGTCAATATTCTCTAAATCCAGAAAAGCTAAACGGGCATGGTAAAGGGCGTTAATGAGTTTCTTGATTTGAGAAATATTTTCCGGATCAAGATCAAAATTGGTGAATGGAACCCCGTCTTTATTCATTTTTTCCAAGTAGGGGGCCAGTCTGGGGTTGAAATGTCCACTTTTTAAAGTCGCAAGGATTTTTGAATTAATTTTTTCAATTAATTTAGAGAATTGGTTTTGCTTAAAGGATTCTAAAAGCTTGATCTTTTCTGAAATCATTTCAATATTAAAAAAATTAACTTGTGATATTATAAAGAAAAATACTTAAGCAAATATTAACACATGATCAGTGCTTGTAAAAACTCAATCTTTTTTGTAAAAAAATTTTTTAATTCAGCCACTTGGTTTTTTTAAATTGCAACTTGAAAAAAATGTTGTCGCTTACCTCTCTGATTTTTGATAAGCCTTAATCGTGTTTGATACGCTCAATGGCAGTGTATTTTTGAGTGCGTCCAGGCTGTGGTTGTGAAAGACAAGTTTTTGATTGACCTCCAGTTCAATGCCTATGTATTCATGATGACTGTATTTTTTACGCAAGGATGTAGTAAAGCCATCACTGATTCCTTTATAAGGATAATTCATACGTACTTTTAATTGGGGGTGGAGTATTTTGATTTCTTTTTGCCATTGTCTGGCCAAGATTTTTTCTGAATTACTCCGAGGGTCATATAGAAGGCCAATGTCAGTCATGCGAATGATGTTGTTCATTACAGGAGTAAAACTGTGTGTGGACAGATGCCAAACTTGCAGTCCTTGGCTAATCAGTTGGTGAATGTGGTCCATGACGCGATTGCGAAACGGCAAATAGAATTCATCCAGTATTTTTTTCTTTTTGTCCGATGATAAATTTTTTGTAATCTCAGAAAAACAATGGGGATGATTGATACTCCTATTGCAATCAACCAAGAGCCTTGTACAGGTGGCTTGAAACAAACTGCAAGGGTTGTTTTTATGAATCGATTGTGCAATTTCTAGCGCACCAAAATCAATGCCTCTATGAGATTCTAATATGTCTTTATGAGGTTCAAACAGGGTTTGATATTCATAGGGAACTGTATTGACAGCATGTTCACAACTGATTAGAAGGGCTATATTTTTCATTATATCAGGGGGTAAATTGTTCATTACGAAGCAAACAATGGGCTAATTGCGTATACACTTGTTTTAAAGAATCATGATTGACACAGGAGCTACAAGCCTTGAGGATTCTTTCACTCAAATTTCCCTGTTTTAAAATAAGTTCAAGAGCCAGTTGCTGTTTCCTATCCAGTTCATGACTAATTCTTTCGATCAATAGTGACCAGATGGTATTGACTGACATCCCTTGAAGGGGTAATTGCCATTGCTCCAGTAATCGTTTGTTATCGATATGACAACTTAATCCGTTTTTTATGGTTTCATCAAAAACGTATTTTAAACTCTTGGTGTCGCATGGATTATCAAGATAAAAATTCGAGGTGCTTTGCCAGTATTTTAAAATGGCATTGATTGCTTTTGCTATGGCAATGTCTGCTTCTACACATTCCTGGCTGTCAAGAATGCGAATTTCAATAGCCTTCATGTCAAACTTGGGAATTGCAGCACGAGAATTTAGCCATTGATATTGTAATATACCTTCGGGATCATAAGGGCTAATGTCTCGATACATGGGTTCGAGAATTTGTTCCTGGTATTCCCTTTCTGTTCTAATAAACTCAGGAATAATATCGCCGCTGATGGAGGGAATGCGTTGCTGATTGCGACTATAAAAGTACAAGCGAGAATCCAGTAATCCTGTAGCTTGGCCATCAAGGAATGGAGTACTTGCCGCAATGGCGGGTAATAAAGGTAAAATCAAGCGTGTGGCGTTATGCAATTGACAAAATTCTTCTTCATTGGAATAAGGCAGGTTGACATGCATACTTTGCAAGTTTGCCCAGCCATGTCCCTGGCAATTGAAAATTGAATTAAATTGATTATAGATATCATGGTTACCATGAGGCCAGCGAATTGTTTCAGTATTTGGGTCCATCCAGGGATGAGCGCCAGTAGGTAATAGCAATAAATTGTGTTGAGCAAGAAGGGGCTGGAGCTCTCTAATGGTTTTCTGGAAATGTTCAGCTACTGGAACATGTAGTGGTTTGGGACCATTATTTTTTAACTCAAGGACATGCAATACTAATTCATTGCTTATCGCAATGTCTCCTAATTCTATTTCATTAACCTGATGACCTGCCAAAGCCCTTAGAATAAGATCGCTTTTAGGTTGGACATTTAAACTCTCTTTATCCACCAGCATATATTCTATTTCAATCCCCAAGACAGAAAAAATAGGAAAATCAGACATAACCATGTTTCCTGCGAATTCGTTGTAAGAAGACACTCATGATCTGCTCATACAGATTTTGGCCTAGTATTTTATCTTCAAGGCCATGATCAATATTGGGATTATCGTTCACTTCTATAACGTAGTATTTATTGCCATGACTTTTTATATCGACACCATATAATCCGTCACCAATCAAACGTGTACTTTTCAGAGCTATTTTAATAATCTGCTCTGGCACTTCATGAAGGGGTAGTGTTTCACTATCCCCCTCTTTATTTTCTTCCTGGCAATGCCAATCATAGATTTGCCAGTGACCTTTTGCCATAAAATAGCGGCAGGCAAAAAGTGCTTTATTATCAAGGATGCCGATGCGCCAATCAAATTCAGTCGGTATAAACGGTTGAACCACTACCAAATCAGAATTTTTAAAAAACTGGTTAAGAGATTTTTGTAAAGATTTTTCATCATCTATTTTAACCACGCCATGAGAAAAGGCGCTGTCAGGTTTTTTTAAAACACAGGGGAATTCAATCTTGGGTAATTCCTTATCATATTTGCTGATGAATAAGGTGTCTGGCGTCATGATTTGATGACTGCTTAAGAGCTCTGCAAGATAAACTTTGTTGGAGCATTTAATTATAGATTGTGGGTCATCAATAACGACCAAATTCTCCTGGGCTGCGCGTCGTGACACGCGATAAGTATAATGATTAACGGAAGTAGTTGCTCTGATAAAAAGAGCGTCGTATTCAGCGATTGCTTTTGCTTCATTTTTATCTATGATGTCAACGTTTAATCCCAGTTCCTCACCACAAGAAACAAAAAGTTCAAGGGCTTTTTTATTGGATGGGGCATTGGGTTCGGAGGGGTCGACAAGAATGGCCAAATCATGAAATCGTTGTTTTTTACGCCATTGATGAACTCTCTTTTTTGATAAATAATTTTCAGCTGATTGGCGCATAAACTCCAGATGATGCTCTGGTACATCCGACAAAGACAAAGGAACTACCGTTTTAATTCGCCATTGCTTTTTCTTTTCCAGATAAAAGCGAATGAGTGGTAAAGGAAAAAGACCATGGAGTTGTTTTGCCAATGTTGCATATCGCTTTGCCAGATTTTGGCCAAAATAGAGGCTTAAAACAAATTCATTGCCTTTGATATCGTGGAGACTGTGTTGTATTTCTTCATGAGTATCCTGAGAGATCAGTTTGGATAAACTGACGTTTAAAACATCCTGAATACTGTGTACAGAGGGTAATGCTTTGTGATCACGGGCTTGTGCAAGTAAAGATACATAATAGCCAATCGATTGGTAATTATAAGATCGGCATAAGTTAATGACCCGAAATGATTTATTTTGATGATACTCATCCCCACTAAGATATTCCAAGGCATGTACTATCGGGGCAAGCTCACTTAAAAAAGACCAGCTATCCAGATCATCAGTAACAATAACTGTTTGCATTTATCACTCTTTAGGTTCAATTATGAGTAGATTCGCATCATAAGTTAGTACACCAAGCATTATAGAGTTAATCAAGCGATTGATACTTACTTTATAATAATTGTTATGAGACAGTGGGTTTTCTGCATGAGGGTCAGCAATAATTACAAGGCGTTTTTTTACGTCATAACCGCACAGTACAACAAAATGCCCACAAGGCTCACCACGAATATCATCGTAAACTGATTTGCCTTCCGGAGTAAAGTATTCTCTTGCACTGCGATAGAGATAAGTAGCACTTAAGCCAGTTAAAATGGGGATTTTCTTATTAAAATAATTTTTTAACAAGTCCACGTTCAGTGATTTGGAGCGAATTGTTCCTCCCAGTTTTAAGTAGTCTAAATAGGCCAGAGAAGCTTTGGTGATATAAGGGTCATTTTTGTATTTCATTTGAGCTTCAAGTTTATCCATCAAAAAGGAGTTATTGACTTCACCATTATGAAACCAGGTGAGGTCAAATATATTCAGGTTATAGATGTAAACAGTTGTTCTAAATCCATGAAGAAGGGCATGTTTTCCCAACATAGGTGTTAAGGTGCCTCCTGAAAGAGATTTGTCCACTCCTTGAATGATTTCGTTTAATGGCAAATCCAAACCGTAGTATAAATAAATGGCGTGTAAGCTGGTTGGTCCGCAAGTTTCGTCATCAGGTTGAGTTTGTATTATTAGGTCAATCATAGGCAAATCCTTGCGGTAAAAATAGCGCCATCATGATTTAAAATTAGACATGAGTGGCTTCTTTGTCAAATGGTGTAATCAATTCAATAATAAGTGATTTTAGAAGACTGATAATCATGTGATATTTAAGAAAATGAGATTGAAAAAACAATTTTCATTTGTAGGCTTAATATTTGTATAATAATCGAACGCTGTTATTTTATAACTTTTAAAGAGAGTTCAAGGATAAAATCAGCAATTTCTTCTGGATGGGTCAAATAATTGATATAAGCTTTGATATGAATTGGTTTATTAATTCGTTCACCGGATTTTTTTGATTCTTCTATCATTTTTTTAACTACATCCCCTTCTGTGCATATAAAATAAACATCGGATTCAGGTCTACGCAGAAACTGGGCTTGAAAAGATTTAAATGCCAGGGATACTTTACATTTCGCTTGTTTAGCATGATAAAAACCATGTAATCCTCCAGCTATATCCGCACCAACTGCCAAGGCACCAAAATACATGGAATGCAGATGATTGCGGCTGCGTCTTGTCAATGGCAGTCGCACAACAATTTCATTATCGGTAAGCTGAATTAACTTAGGCTTTAAATAACCAATCAAGGCTACTTTAAAGTGGCTAAAAAACCATAAAAAGAATTTAAATTGGGTTAATGGACTCATGTATTTTCCTGAATTTCCAAATTGGTAACGATTTTTTTGACGCCAGGTATCTCATTTACGCGTTTAATGATGGCAGCAATGGAGCGCGCACTTTTTACATGCCCAGACAAGGTGACCTCGCCATTCGTTGTGCTGGCATTGATTCCAACCAATGGTATTGATTCATCATCCAGAATTTTGGCTTTTAGAACAGCAGTTTCAACTTCTGCCGTGATGAAGGCATCTGTGAAAGCGGTATTGACTTTCTTTATGTGGAGCTCTTTGGCATGAACCGCCTTGACACCTTTCGTGTTTTTGGCGATCTGCAAGGCATCTATGAAAGCCTGTTTATCAGGAGCATAGCCACTTAGAGTCACGATTCCCTTTTCTGTGTCAATTGAAATTTTTAATGGATTCAAGTGCCTGCTTTCGGCAAACTTTGCAGTAATTTTGGCAGTAATCACTGAATCACTTACTTCTTGTTCTATTTCCCGTAGATTGCTGGCATAAAATGTACTTGTAACAAAAATTAATGCAGTAGCCAAAATAAAATGCATACACTTAGGCATGGTTGTGTCCTCCAGTTGTTGCTTTTATCAGGACTTACGAAAAACCCCAATCTCTTTGTTAAAAAATGTTTTTAATTAGGTCATTTAGTGTATCTAAACTCTCTCATTAAAAAAATTTTTTGCCTCGACCT
Organism: Legionella pneumophila subsp. pneumophila str. Philadelphia 1; assembly: GCF_000008485.1. Lineage (NCBI taxonomy): Bacteria > Pseudomonadati > Pseudomonadota > Gammaproteobacteria > Legionellales > Legionellaceae > Legionella > Legionella pneumophila. The sequence continues at coordinate 424,688 of NC_002942.5, forward strand.
TGGGGTTTTTCGTAAGTCCTGTTTATATTGAAGCAGAATTTAAAGCGAGAGTATACCTTTCATGTTGATGATTCCATGTGGTCATGGAGACAATCCATATTTCAGGTGATTCCTGTTTAATTTGTAATTATAATGCATTGAGCAATATACTTAAGCTTTGAACTATGTATGGAGAGCCTGCAGCCCCAGATCGTCCCAGGATGGTTAAGGTAAAAGTCAGTTTGGTATTCAGTTCATCAATGGCTACGGATTGTCTGATAATCCAATAACTCATACCCGAATAAAGACCTGTTGAGAGAATTTGGGTGTCGGGCAGTAAAACCGGATGAAGTGTTAGTTGTTTTTCGCGTATGCTTTGCATATTACCCCCTAAAAATCCGGTTATTCCACTCCAGGCATTAAGTGAGTAATTTTTGCGAACAGCGACAAAATCTTGTGGCTTTGAAGTATAGCTGACAGATAAAGTATCCATAAGGGTTTGTTGAGCCCATTGAATCACTCGGGTATTACCATTGATAGCATAGAGAGCAGATGAGTTGATTGAAAATACCACAATGAAAAGCAAGTTTTTTATTAGTGATTTCATATTAAAATCCCTATTTCGCATCATAGTGTGCAATTTGTTTTATTATTATAGCAGAGATATACTCATGTATTTTTTAAGTCAAATTAGCGAATTTTATGCATACCATCACCATTCGTGGCGCAAGAACCCATAATCTCAAGAACTTGGACCTGGAGCTTCCTCGAGATAAATTAATCGTAATAACCGGATTGTCTGGTTCTGGGAAGTCGTCTTTAGCCTTTGATACTCTCTATGCCGAAGGCCAGCGCCGTTACGTGGAATCTTTGTCTGCTTATGCTCGACAATTTTTGTCCATGATGGAAAAACCTGATGTTGATTCGATAGAGGGGCTCTCCCCGGCGATTTCTATAGAACAAAAGGCTACCTCTCATAATCCCCGATCCACGGTAGGCACCATTACCGAAATTTATGACTATTTGCGCTTGCTTTATGCCCGAGTCGGAGAGCCAAGGTGTCCTACCCACCACACCAGCTTGCATGCTCAGACCATTAGTCAAATGGTTGATCAGGTATTGGCTTTACCAGAAGACAGTAAAGTGATGATTCTGGCGCCTGTTATTCGTGAACGGAAGGGAGAGCATGTCCAGTTTTTGCAACAATTGCAAGCGCAAGGGTACGTACGTGCACGTATTGATGGAGAGCTTTATGAACTGGATTCTCCCCCTAAATTAGGATTGCGTACCAAGCACACTATTGAAGTAGTTATTGATCGCTTTAAAGTACGCCCTGATTTGGCTCAACGTTTGAGTGAATCTTTTGAAAATGCGCTCAATCTGGCAGATGGTCTTGTCATCGTTTCTTCAATGGATGGTCATTTCAATGAACTTTTATTTTCTTCAAGGTTTGCATGCTCTGAATGCGGTTACAGTTTAAGTGAACTTGAGCCAAGGCTTTTTTCATTTAACAATCCTGTCGGTGCATGTTCCTCATGTGATGGGCTTGGAGTGGATCAGTTTTTTGATCCGTCAAGAGTAGTCCACGATGCAACCGCCAGTTTGGCAGAAGGGGCAATCAGGGGATGGGATAGGAAAACCACGTATTATTTCAGCATGCTTGAGTCGCTTGCGAGGCACTATGGTTTTGATACCAGTACGCCTTTTTGTGATTTAAGTGAAGCAATGCAACAAATCGTTTTGTATGGTAGTGGTCGTGAAATAATCGAGTTTCAGTATCATAGGCCGCATGGAGGATACATGGTTAAGCGGCATAGTTTTGAGGGAATAATTCCTAACATGCAACGCCGCTATCGTGAATCAGATTCTGGTATGATAAGGGAGGAACTTGCCAAATACCTATCCTCACGCCCTTGCCAATCTTGCCAGGGAGCGAGATTGCGTGAAGAAGCTCGACATGTATTTATTGATAATAAAAATCTACCAGAAATCACCAGCTATTCTATTGAGCAAGCCTATCAGTTTTTTAAAGAGCTGAAGTTATCGGGGTATAGGGGTGAAATTGCAGCAAAAATCAATAAGGAAATTGTTGAGCGGCTGGGGTTTCTGGTGAATGTCGGGCTAGATTATTTGTCTTTGGCTCGAAGCGCGGAGACTCTATCTGGCGGAGAAGCTCAACGTATTCGCCTGGCTAGTCAAATAGGTTCAGGGCTTGTAGGGGTGATGTATATTTTGGATGAGCCTTCAATAGGGCTGCACCAACGTGACAATGACCGATTATTGAGTACTTTAATGCATTTACGCAACCAGGGAAACACTGTAATCGTTGTCGAACATGATGAAGATGCTATCCGAAGCGCTGATTTTGTTCTTGATATAGGGCCTGGGGCTGGAGTGCATGGTGGGGAAGTAGTTGCCAGCGGTTCTCCTGAAGAGGTAATGAACAATCCCGCATCTCTCACCGGCCAATATTTGTCTGGGAAAAAGGAAATAGAAATTCCCAAGGATCGAATTCCGGTTAACCATGATCGGATGATTCATTTAAAAGGCGTGTCTTGCAATAATTTACAAAATGTTGATGTCAGTATTCCTTTAGGTTTGTTGACTTGTATTACAGGTGTTTCTGGTTCAGGTAAATCCAGTTTGATTAATGATACTTTATATCCTATTGCTGCCAATGCACTAAACAGAGCCAGCTTAATGACTATAGGTGAGGTTAAGGACATTTCTGGACTGCATCTTTGTGACAAGGTTATTGACATCGACCAGAGTCCAATTGGCAGAACTCCGCGTTCCAATCCGGCAACTTATACTGGTTTATTTACTCATATCAGAGATTTATTCTCAGGGACTCCGGAATCAAGAGCACGAGGGTATCAACCTGGGCGCTTTAGTTTCAATGTAAAAGGTGGCCGGTGCGAAGCTTGTCAAGGTGATGGTCTTATCAAGGTTGAAATGCATTTTTTACCTGATATATACGTTTCTTGCGATGTATGCCAAGGCAAAAGATACAATAGGGAAACTTTGGAAATTCACTACAAAGGCAAAAATATTCATGAAGTGTTGGACATGACTGTCGAAGATGCGTGCGCTTTTTTTGCTGCCATTCCTGTTATTGCCAGAAAATGCCTAACATTAATGGATGTCGGTTTGTCTTATATAAAGCTTGGACAAAGTGCAACTACTCTCTCTGGAGGAGAAGCTCAAAGGATCAAGTTGGCCAGAGAATTATCAAAAAGGGATACCGGAAATACACTATATATTCTCGATGAGCCCACAACAGGATTACACTTTCATGACACGAAACAGTTATTAACTGTGTTGACTCGCTTGCGAGAGCAAGGAAATACCATTGTCATTATTGAACATAATTTGGATGTGATAAAAACGGCTGATTGGATCGTTGATCTTGGTCCTGAAGGAGGCAGTAAAGGGGGAAAGATTATTGCAACAGGAACACCCGAAATGGTTGCTGAAAACCCTCAATCTTTTACAGGTCAGTTTTTAAGACAAATTTTATCAAAATCAAATGAGCTTCTATTACAGAAATGCAAATAGTTCATTAATTATCAATTTGTCTTTATACTTGATGTGCTATCCAGGTTGTTTTTCAGGCAACCTGAATCTCTTTTTGTGACAAAAAACACGTTATCCAGTTGTTTCTTTTTTCTTATCTTAGCTGTTATTTTCTGAAATTTCGAGCTATAAATTAGGGAAGGAACCTTTCACAGGATAGGAAGATGAAAACATTTTTTATCGCAATTTTAATTATTATCGCACTCGCATTCGTTTGGGCAATTAGCATCTATAACACTCTAATCGGTTTGATAGAGGCAATTAATAACAACAAAAAACAAATAGATATTCAATTGGATAGGCGATTTAAAGTTTTTGAATCTCTGATCGAAGCAGTTAAAAAATACATGGATTACGAAAAAACAACATTAAAGGATGTCGTTGCTTTACGTAATCAGGCCCAGGCTGCTAAAGATGCGGGAGATGAGCAAGGTCGAATTGCTGCAGAAAATGGAATTTCAAAAATTGCATCCAATTTGAATTTGGTTTTTGAACAGTATCCTGATTTGAAAGCTAGCCAAAATGTCATGCAGTTACAAGAGGAAATTGTTAACACAGAAAACAAGTTAGCTTATGCGAAACAAGCTTATAATGATGGGATAGAACGTTATAACGCCAAGAAAAAATCATTTTTTGAATCCATGGTTGTGGCAATGTTTTCTTCTGCTTTGGATAAAGAATTTATCTATTGGGGGCTTCCAGAAGAGCAAATTCAAGCAAAAGAAAATTACACTGTGAAACTTTGAGCAATATACCATGGGGATTGCAGATTATCATGCCACAGCAGGAGATTGGCGTGCTCAATTGAGGCGAAATGAGAAAAAGACCCGAAGGGTGATTGCAGTCTTTTTTTTAGTTTATATCTTTGTGGGATTGATAGTCGATGCGTTTGTTTTACAAAGCATGTATCCTCATGCCTCGTTAGAAAATATTATCCATGCTTTAATCACTTTTAAAGTGGTGCCTTTTGCTACTTTATTAATGATCGCATTTGCAGGCATTTCCTTGTTAATTACTTATGCTCTTTATGACCGCATTATGTTATTGGGGACGGAGTATTATCAAATAACGCCAGAAACGGCTCGTAGCTTACAAGAAAAACAATTGTACAATGTTGTTGAAGAGATGAAAGTCGCATCAGGATTGCAATACATGCCTAAAGTTTACATTATCGAAGCCAATTACATGAATGCTTTTGCCAGTGGTTACAGTGAGAAATCGGCGATGGTCGCGATTACTCGTGGATTGATGGAAAAACTGGACAGGGCTGAAATGCAGGCTGTAATGGCTCATGAGTTAAGCCATATCAGACATCATGATATTAAATTGACTCTCATGGTTGCCGTGCTCAGTAATATTTTATTAATTGTCATTGATATCCTGTTTTATTCCGTAATTTACAAGCGAGACAGAAGAGGAGATAACCGCTTGTTAATGGTTATTATCATCTTAAGATATGTCTTACCTATTATTACTGTTTTACTAGCTCTCTTTTTAAGCCGAACCAGAGAATACATGGCTGACGCCGGTTGTGTCGAATTAATGAGAGATAATGAGCCTATGGCCAGGGCTTTGCTTAAAATTAATCAAGACCATGTTCAGAATGCGGAGCAATATGCAAAAGCTTATGGAGATACCCCTCATGAACAGGTAAGGCAAGCTTCCTATCTTTTTGATCCTTCTCACATTGACCCTGTAAAATCGCTAAATAATGCCTTTTCAACTCACCCTAGTATTGAACAGCGCCTGGAAGCATTGGGTTTTAAACGCAAATAGATCCGTTTTGCAGGGAATCCTGTTTTTTATTCGCGAAATCCCACCCCTTTTTTTAAAAGAATCATATTCCCTACTGTCAAAGCAATTAACATCAGGAAAATAATAATCATAGCCAGAGTAATACTAACTTCTTCCTGATCGATCATGGTGTGTCTTAAAGCGTTTACCATGTATAAAATTGGATTGAAAAGAGAGATTTTTTGCCAAAAGGGGGGCAGCATATTAATACTGTAAAAGACTCCTCCCAAGTAAGTAAGAGGGGTCAGGATAAAGGTGGGTATCAGCATGATGTCATCAAAATTTCGAGCGACCATGGCATTGGTAAATCCAGCCAGTGAGAATATGGCTGCAACAAGCACGACAACTAGAAGGGTCATTGGTAAATGATCTAATTCAACAGGCAGAAAAAAGGTAGAGATAACAAAAACCAGAATTGCGACGATCAATCCTCTCAGCACGCCTCCTATCACATAACCTAACAATAAAAGTCCATTATGCATGGGACTAATCAGCATTTCCTCTATACTTTTTTGAAATCTTACGCTGAATAGTGAATTAGAGACGTTTCCATAGGAATTAATAATAACGGACATCATAATTAATCCGGGTGCTATGAATTGTGAATAATCCACGCCCTCAATATCTCCAATACGAGGTCCAATTAAACTTCCAAAAATTAGAAAATATAACGTTGTGGTGATTACTGGCGGCAAAAATACTTGACTCGAAATGCGAAACATACGAACCACTTCACGTCTTACCAGGGTATAAAGGGCAATAAGTTGATATTTAAATCCCATTTTTAATCAGATCCATAAAAAGTTCTTCTAATCGGTTGGTTTTATTGCGCATGCTGTGAATCTTTATTCCCTGTTTTGTTAATACAGAGAATACTTCATTTAAACTGAAGTTATTGTCAACACGCAATTCAAAAGTAGTTGGATCAATCGGAGTCACATTGAACGGGTGTATATCCGGCAAATAATCAATAGGGTTTTCTGTGTTAAAGATAAAGGTTTGATGGCGTAAGGTTTGTAATAAGGCTTTCATTGAGGTATTTTTAATAATTTGACCTTTATCGATTATTGCGATGTTTTTACATAATTGTTCTGCTTCTTCCAGGTAATGAGTCGTCAGGATAATCGTTGTTCCTTCTGCATTAGTTCTCGCTAGAAAATCCCACATGCTGTGTCTTATTTCTATATCAACACCGGCGGTGGGTTCATCCAGAATCAGTAATTTGGGTTGATGAATCAGTGCTCTGGCAATCATAAGTCTTCTCTTCATTCCACCTGATAAATGCCGTACTATAGAACGTCTCTTGTCCCAAAGTCCTAGTTGTTCTAGCAAGGCTTCCGCTCTGGGGAAAGCCTTTTTTCTTGAAATGCCATAATAGCCAGCTTGATTCAGTAAAATTTGCTCGCAGTTTTCAAAAATATTCAGATTGACTTCTTGAGGGACAAGTCCCAGACAAGATTTGGCTTTTTCGGGATAAGCATCCAGGTCGAAGCCGTAAATTTTGATGTTTCCTGAAGTTTTATTGACTAAAGATGTGATTAAACCAATGGTAGTCGATTTGCCAGCGCCATTTGCTCCTAACAGGGCAAAAAAATCGCCGGTATTCACTGTTAAATCAATGCCTTTTAACGCTTCAACTCCATTCGAGTAGGTTTTTGAAAGTTGTTTAATTTCTAAGGCATGCATGATTTATTACTTAAGTAAAAAAGCTATTATACACCATAATTTTTATTCTACAGTAGACTATGGATTTTAATTCATCCCTCACTTCCAACGGGTTAATTCTGGGGATGAAGGAGGAGTTGACTCTGGCGATGAATCATCGGTATGAGGATATTTTCCTGTTACTGCATTTCTAATTTCCTCCATTTTAGCTAAGAGTGCCCTATATTCAGGAGGAACAGAAGTTAGCTTAACTAGAGATTTTTTTTTTCGACGGGAGTGGTATGTGGCTCATCTTTTGGGCGTTCCTTTCTTTCTTTAATTTTTGCATTTAACTCTTTTAAAAAACCATCGCCTGAAAAGAAACCTGAATTTTTTGCAGCAGGCTGGGTTGAATTTGGTTTGGGCATGGACGGTATTGTAACTTTTATAGACACATCTTCTTTAGGGGGTATATTGGGGGATAATGCTTGACCATCCGTATCATTGGGGGGGGGTGGAACTGGTCTTTTTTTCGGCTCTTGACTGATTGCAGGAGTAACTTCCTTGGATACAGAAGCGACAGAGCATGAATTTTCCTTTAGAAGTTCAGATTTATTTTCTGTAACAACTGGAATGGATAAGGAAGATACAGTTTCTATTTTGGGTTTGGCATTTGTGATTTCGCTTAGAGTTTGTATTAATTCTGTTAAAGCACTGAGTTGCTGCCGGGCATTGTTAATCTGTGGGTTAAGGTCTGCAAATGTTTTCTCTGCCCTGACTTGATCCTTTAGAAACTGATTTTGTGTGACTAAGCGCTCGTTTTCTTGCTTTGTTTGCTCAAGTTGTCTTTTTAAAGAATCAACTTCCGTAGCATTGGCCTTTTGAGCTAAAATAAACGCTTGTTGCGTCATGACCAGACTTTCTTTGAGCTCCCTTATTATCCGTTCGGATGGCGTGCCTTCTGGCCCGACTTTAATGTGCATCGAAGCCCCTATTGGGGTAAAACTGTTGGTTTCAGCATTGTATTTAGTAATAAATGAAATCCAACAATCGAGTAAGTAGGGATTGGTCTTTGCTGATAATAGTACTGTAGCATTAAGGTGCTCTATGATACTGACATCATGAAATGTTTCTGTGTTTGATTTAATAATTTCCAAAAGCTCATGGAAAAATTTGTTAATGACTTCATGGTTTTGTTCCTTTGCCCAATGATAAAATGAAGGGGTGCCATTGCGCGCATAATTATCAACAAATTCACTGAATAACTTAAGAAAGGCATTACTGATAGGCATGGTAATTAACTCCTGATCCATGGAATCATAGTGTTTCATTTAATATCAACTTAAATTAAAGTTCAATAGCTGTTGTGAAGTTAAAAAATAATTATTCATTTTTTTATAGAACAGCGTATAAAGTGCTACTGGGTTATTTTGGTCAGTTTATTGTCGGCCAGTACGGAGGTTGAGCGTGTTTTCATCCAGCCTGTCATACTGAAGCGCGTTCGCTGAGTTGGGTAGACTTCGTGCGGTAATTGACTATCAAAACAGACGAACCGATTCCCCAATGGAGAAATGTTTTGAATGAGCTCATCTTCAATATTGTAGAGTAACAATTCGCCACCAAATTCTTTTTGCCAAGTGTCATTCAAATAATAGACAAATGATATTTTCCTGGTTTTTGTACTTTCAAATTGATCAATGTGCTTTCTATAAAAGGTTCCAGGGAGATAAATTGCAAAATGAGTTTCAAATTCTGCTAAACCAAGATACATGGTTTGATTCAGAATATTGCCCAAAGAGATAAGTTTTTTTAAGTAAGCTTGAATGGGCGGATAAGGGGAGTCTGCATCTATCCAGAAAATTTGATCGCTTCTAATCTTGTCATTTTGCTGTGCTTGTAAGTTCTGGCCAATTTTGGCATTTCTGAATAAATTTTGCTGTTTTAATTCATAAGCCATGTTTCGTAAAGAGCAGTAGTGTGCCTCTTCCAGAAATTCATCAATGATATGAAAGCCTTGAGTACAAATATTATGGGCGATTAAGTCCGGATTAAACAACCTGTCTACACCAATCAGGCAAAGTGATAATGCATTGTACGCCAAGAATTATTTTTTGGAAATAATGAGGTAATGAATTCGATGATTACCTTGCAAATGTACTGGCATTAGGTGTGCCTTCCAGTATCCTTTGATATTCTTGCCATTTGGGCATGAATTGTGTCATGAGTGCATAAAATCGTTTGTTATGACTGGCTTCCAAAATATGCACCATTTCATGAACAAGAACGTATTCAAGGCACTCCAAAGGTTTTTTGATTAAATTAAGATTGAGCCAGATTCTTTGTGCGCGAGGATTACACGAACCCCAGCGGGTTTTCATTTTTTTTATACCCCATTGATTAATTTTGACTTTCATGATGGCTTCCCATTGTTGAATAAGCCTGGGAATGACAAGATTCATTTCTTTTCTATACCAGCGATCCAGAATGTTCTGCTTTTGCTGTGGAGTTAAATCGGGTTTTGTATAGCAATAAATTAATTCATTTTTGATCAGGATTTGAGAAGGGCCATAATGTTCTTCAACAATTAATAAATAACTTTTACCTTTGAATGGGATGGTTGCACCTGTTTGAAGCGATGGTTCACGATAAAAAGATCGTGCGCGAATTTGCTCGCATTGGGCACGAATCCATTTACTTTTTTCCTGCAGCTGTTGTTTTATTAGCTGTTCGCTGTATTTTAAAGGGACGCTCACTTTCACTAACCCATCGGGTGGATAAATTCTCAAATTTAAATTTTTAATGGGTTTTCTCAGTATTTCTATAGGAATGCCATCAATTTGAATGTGCATAGCAAAATATGCTTATTGATTTGTTTTAGATTATACAGAAGAAGTAATATTTATGATATTAATAGTTGAGTGCATTGAATAGCCACAAGCAGAAACTTCTGATTTTGAATAAGAAATTTGCTGGAAATAATAATATTCCTTTTCTTTTTCTCATTGTTTATTTTAAGTCATTGCTGCAATAATTTTAACGCTCGGCTCCTATACACGGGCTATCAATGTATTCACCATTGATATCCAAAACCATATTGACACTGGCGCGTTGATAGCGAGCCAGAATATCATATTGCTGCTTTGTGATATAGCCGTAAGAGCTTCCACAATACACTAGAGAGGAAGCGCCTGGACTGGGCTTAACCTGTACAGGAAGATCACAATCCCATCGAAACTTGGTTAAATCACAATTAGCCATGGCTGCAGCTGTTGGTAACAGGAATAATAATATACTCACTGCTAATTTATTTTTCATGGAATCCCCCGCCTGATTTGTCGTTTTACTTTAAGTATAGGATAACAATTGATGTGCGTATGTTGTTTAACATGAAATAATTTTTCACAAGATTTTTAGTATTGTTAATGTTATAAATTGAATAATCAGATTTTGGTAATGGATAACTATGCTTTCATCAACAAAGGAATATCTTCAAGCTTTACGTGATGGAAAATACCTTCTATTTCTGCAGTGGCCAAAATTTATTGCAGAATATTATGGTAAAAGCGACAAAAATCAAGAAGCTGATGAAATGGTGAGCTTGCTCATATTTGAATGGTTAAATAATGGCTTTTGTTTGGATGATATTAAAAAATTTGCTATTTTGTATGCCGTTCATGAAATGGAGTCCAGGCCTTTAAGAGAGGGATTATCCTATGCACTCACTACAATTTCTATCGCTCTTTTTCCCTGTATGGTGTATTTAACAAATAATCTGCAAGAGCATTATATTACTTCAAAAAAATTATCAAGTAAGGAAGTGCTCCAATTAATGACTATGAACAATGCTTATCTTGAGAAGCAACGGTTTGTCGAATTTTTAGGGCAAGAGCAAGATAAATTTTTTACTTGGGTTAAGGAAGCAGACTCTTCAGCGGTTTCTAAAGCGTTTGATCAAATTTATTCTGTAACCTATTTGAAATATTTAATTGAAGATTATCTTAGTTTATTAGAGTCTGCACACTTGCCAACTGATCAATTAAAATCTTCTCGCATCAGCTTGGTTGTTCGATTAGCCAAGTATCTCCATGAGCAAACCGAATTAACTCAAGATGTCCATGATGAAATAGCCGTGTATGTAAAAAAGCTATGGGAAATGCAGCCTGCTGAGTTCGAAGAGGAATTTTTAAAAAAAATTTCGCCGCTGCCGTTTATCGATAATACTGTACGAATATTAACGGGATTAAGCGCCAGATTTTTCAGTATATTACAACCTCCTTCCCCACCTTTGAATATCAATTCTGATACGGATAAGAATCCCAAAGTTTAATCTCACACGACTTGCTAATCTCTTCGTTAAGAATATTTTTTGCCTTGGTGCTTTTGTAAGTTCTGATCTATGTAATATCGATTTTTATAAACTTAATTCATCAGATGATTTTTGCTTCATGAGCGAGCAGATTTTTTTTATAAGAAATGGCGTTTGGATTTCCCATGTATCCTCCAAGATCATGCTTCCCTACTACTCTATGACAAGGAACAAATAAAGCCAGTGGGTTGCATTTACAGGCTTGTCCAACTGCTCTTGGACTACTTTGCAGTTTTGTAGCGAGTTCTCCATAGGTAACTGTTCTGCCAACGGGAATGACTAACAACGTATTCCAAACCTTTTGCTGGAAGAGGCTTCCCTGAGGTTTCAGAGGGAGCTGAAAACGGTGATGGGGATTGTCGAAGTAAGCCTTCAATTCACTGGCAATTAAATGGGCCAATTGGTTTTGGGCTGGAGCGCCAGATTTGTCTGTGAAGGACGCATTGAAAATAAAATGCTCATCATGGGCTACTTCCAAGTTACCCACAGGTGTATTAAAAATAGACATGAGGAGCATTTTACCATTCAAGAATTAATCGCCTTTCTTCCCAGATAATTTTTCTTTAATACGAGCAGCGCGACCGGCAAGATTTCTTAAGTAATATAATTTGGCACGACGAACGTCACCACGTCTTTTCACCGTAATACTATCAACAATAGGACTGTAGGTTTGGAAAACGCGCTCTACACCGACGTTATGGGAAATTTTACGTACAGTGAAAGCGGAGTTAAGTCCACGGTTACGCTTGGCAATCACAACGCCTTCAAATGCCTGTAAACGCTCACGGTTACCTTCAATAACTTTTACTTGGACCAGAACAGTATCGCCTGGGTTGAAATCAGGAATTTCTTTGCCTTGCATTTGTTCGGCATTAATTTGGTCAATAATATTAGTCATGGACTACTCCTCAAATTGGCTCATCCTCAGCAGGAATCGCCGTGTTCGCATTTAAACTCAGCAAGCAATTGCTTGTCTGTTTCACTTAATTGTACTTTCTCAAGTAAATCCGGGCGTTTGAGCCAGGTTTTACCCAGGGATTGTTTCCTACGCCAGCGTTCTATTTCTTTATGGTTTCCTCCTAATAAAACATCAGGTACATCCAGTCCATTTATAGTTGCTGGCCGAGTATAATGTGGGCAGTCCAGTAATCCATTCATAAATGAATCTTGTTCTGCTGAACCCAAATGCCCAAGGCTTCCAGGTATCAAGCGAATTATCGCATCAATAAATACCATTGCGGCCAATTCACCGCCACTTAATACAAAATCCCCTAGCGACCATTCTTCATCTACGTGGTGACTAATGATTCGCTCATCAATTCCTTCATATCTCCCTGCAACAAATAGCAAGGATTGTTTTTGGGCTGCTATTTGTTTTAAATCGTTCTGTCTAACTACCTTGCCTTGAGGGCTTAAGTAAATTGTTTTGCAGTTTTCCTTCATTTCACTGCGCGCATGCTTTATTGCAGCATGCAATGGCTCATACATCATGACCATTCCTGGTCCACCACCATAGGGCTTGTCATCCACTTGCTTATAAGGTCTTGATGACCAATCTCTAGGATTCCAGCAATCAATTTTAACCAAGCCTTGTTCAATAGCTCGGCCGGTTACCCCATAATGGATGCCTTGTATTATTTCAGGCAACAGGGTGATGACTCCAAGATGTAATGCCACTAAAAATTCATATCCCAATCAACAGTGATTACTTGCTGGCTTTCATCAACATTGATTACAAATTGTCCTGGAAGATAGGGAATTAAATGTCTTTTTTCACCTTCCACAACAAGTACATCATTCGAGCCAGTAGGCATGATTTCAACAACTTTTCCAAAAAGATCGCCTTTGGAGTTTATGACACTCATGCCAATCAGTTGATACCAGTAATACTCACCTGGTGCCAAAGCTGCAAGCTGTGATTCTTGCACACCAATATCTAAATTGGTTAATGCAGAGACTAATTCACGCTTCGGGTACCCTTCAATTTGAGCAATAATCGCTTTACTTCTTACTTCTATTGTCAATAACTTAAGGGGCTGCCACTGTTTATTTAAAAAAACGTGCCAGTCATTGTACCGCAAGATATTATCAGCAGGGTCTGTGAAGGAATGTACCGTGACAAAGCCTTTAATACCATGGGGTCGGCCAAAACGGCCGATGATAACCCAATTTGTCTTGTTATTCACTTTGGTTAAGCAGCTGTCTCTGATTTTTTGCTATGTTCTTTTAACAAGGCACTGACTCGATCAGATAACTGGGCCCCAACTTTTTGCCAGTGGGTCATTTTATCCATATCAATGTGAAGCTTTACTTCTTGTCCACGTGCTACAGGGTTAAAATAACCAATACGCTCAATGTAGTTTCCATCGCGACGTTTGCGGCTGTCAGTAACAACCATGTGATAAAAAGGACGCTTTTTAGCGCCAGCTCGTGATAAACGTATAACGACCATTATTTTCCTCTACTGTTAGAGTGGTTACATAAAAATGCCGTGTATTGTACGAAAATTACATCGACATGTGAAGTAATTCTTACGAATTATTTTAAATCATCTGGAAACATGCCTTTCAATCCGGCCATGCCACCAATTCCTCTCATCATTTTCTGCATTCCGCCTGGTTTGGTAAATTTTTTCATCATCTTTTGCATCTGTTCAAATTGTTTTAATAGTCTGTTGACATCCTGAATTTGAGTTCCAGAGCCTAAAGCTATGCGTTTTTTACGTGAGCCTACAATAATTTTGGGTATACGGCGTTCTTTGGGAGTCATAGAGTTAATGATTGCAATGGTTTGAGCCATCGCCTTGTCATTCACTTGCTGCATGGCTTGCTTTGGCAATTGCCCCACTCCGGGTAATTTGCTCATCATCCCGGAGATACCCCCCATATTGTTCATTTGCAATAATTGTTGTTTGAAATCCTCCAAGTCAAACCCTTTCCCTTTTTTTAATTTTTTGGCCAGTTTTTCGCTGGCTTGTTTGTCGGCTTTGCGCTCTACCTCTTCAATGAGAGTTAAAATATCTCCCATCCCCAATATTCTTGATGCAATCCGTTCAGGGTGAAAGGGTTCCAAGGCTTCTATTTTTTCACCACTCCCTATAAATTTTATAGGTTTCCCTGTGATTTGTTTGACAGATAGCGCCGCTCCTCCTCGAGCATCGCCGTCCGTTTTGGTCAAAATCACACCAGTCAGAGGGAGGGCTTCATGAAATGCTTTTGCAGTATTGGCAGCGTCTTGTCCTGTCATGCTGTCAACGACAAAAAGGGTTTCGATTGGATTGACTGCTTTATGCAAAGACTTGATTTCAGACATCATGTCTTCATCAACGTGCAGGCGCCCTGCTGTATCGAGAATGAGAACGTCAACATACTGTTTTCTGGCGCTTTCCAATGCCTTTTGAGCTATTTTTATTGGTTGCTCATTAGGGTCTGAATCAAAGAAGGCGACGTCAATTTGTTCGGCTAATACTTTCAGTTGGTGTATGGCGGCTGGTCTGTATACGTCAACGCTTGCCATCATGACTTTTTTATTTTCGGTTTCTTTCAAATAACGGGCGAGTTTTGCTGTACTCGTTGTTTTACCAGAACCTTGTAAGCCGGCCATTAAAAAGACAGCAGGCGGTTGGGTTTTGTAATCAAGTTCAACCCGCTCATTGCCCATGACGTGAATGAGTTCATCATGCACGATTTTAATGAATGCCTGATCGGGATTTAAACTGGTTAAGACTTCCTGCCCAAGAGACTTTTGCTTTACTTGCTCAATAAACTCTTTGATAACAGGCAAAGCCACGTCTGCTTCAATAAGAGACAGTCTTACTTCACGCAAGGCATGTTGGATATTGTCTTCCGTCAGGCGGCCTTGGCCTCGCAAATTTTTAAAGGTTCGGGTTAAGCGTTCGGTTAAATTATCAAACATAGTGAGTAGTACCCAAAAAATGACTACTATAACATAGAGAGTTAAAAGTATACCACAGAGAAGAGCGCATTAATGATTAGCTCTAATCGATAGCAGTGAATCAATCAGGGTTATCTTTATGATTTTGTAATTAGAGGCTGTAGAGTAATTTATTAGTTACTCTACAGTTTTTCAGGTTTTGGATAAATCACCATAAATTGTTAAGTAAACCAATAGAACGATCTTCACTATGGCTTATCAAACTATATCAATTAATGGAACCCATGCCCATCCATTCCGGTTTTCTTCTCATCATCGTGAGATCTGGATAAAGGTTTTGTTGTTGTTTTTGTTGAAGTAAGGAAAAATCCTACTCTTAGCCCTGCGAAAGTGGTTGGAGTATCTACTTCTTTTTCTTTCACAACAGGTTGCTTTTTAGTTGTGTGAACTGAAGGAGAGGATACAGGCAAAGGACTGGACAGAGTTGTTTCCAGTTTTGGCATATCTTCGGGGAGAGTATTGGCTTTATGGTAGGCTTCGATAAAGCTTACGTGTTCTTCAGACGAAATAAGAGAATGCTTTTCTAGTATTCCCAGAATATTTTCCAATTTAATCTCGTCAATAATCTTGTCAAATTGTGCATGATAATGGTTATCGTCCATGCTAAATTCATCTTGATGATACAAATCATGATCAGTGTCGTCACGATGTATAAAGCGATAGACACCAAGTTCATTCGAACGCATCATAAAAAATTTATCAACCTGTGCACTATTGCAATCCATTTGAGAAAACAACAGAACCATAAGAAGATCAAGCTCACTACGTATTTGAATAGGTTTTGGTAGCACAGATGATTTAGGGTAGACAGTCAATGTATCGTTATATAAACTGAGATTGACTTTTTTACACAAATGGGTAAATGCTTTAGGCATAAGGGACTCCAATGATTTTTTTTAAAAAAAAGTAATTGTCTATATTTTGGACCTGTAGTTTAAAACATCAACATTAAGGTTTTCTTAAGAAGAAATAAGAAGTGCTATCAACAAATTGCCATAACTAATCTGTTGCTTCGAGGATATTGGATTTTCTGTACAGCCAAGATATCGATTTGTATTGAATCGCCCCGTTTCCATACTGATACTTTCTGATGAGATAACAGTAATGCACAACCAACACGAAAATTAAAAAAATATAGAATAAGCCATTGATTTTAAAATTTTTCATAAACTCTCATAAAAACACTTCGATTAAAAATACATTATCTCTATTTTTCAATGTTTATTTTCAACAAGCATTTATCTCATCTTTTTATTTGCTAATAAAAAAACAATTTGCTTATTTTTCTTAATATTTTCTTAATGATTTTTAGTTATTATTTTGCACAGTTTGTATCTAGGTGTGGTGAAAGTTATGGCTAAAATAATCTTGGTGTATGCTAATTGTGTTAATTCAACTGCTAAAGGCGATTTTGCTCTGGCTGGGCAGATTGCCAAAGATTTAGTTAGAGAAAAAACTTCTGATGATATCGATGTGGTTTTAACCTCTACTTTGGATGGAATTGCAAGATTTGAAAGCCTTTATGGCAAAGCAGTTGATGGCCGTGTAATAATTGAAGGGACCAGCGTAGGCTTATGTGCCTTGGAATTATTTGAGTCGGTAGATAATGAAGTGGTGGCTTTCATTGAAGCAAACCGATGCAAATACGCACCAAGTGATATTCTAAAGCGAGTTCTCTCTCCTGACAGCAAATTTTTATTTATTGGAGCTGCTAACCAAAAGGCAATAGCAACAGGGGATAAATTTACTAAATCCTGGTTGTACATAAGCCATAAAGGTGATCAGCCTAATGTTTATGAGCATTTTGACGAAGACGATTCTCTAATACAAAGTGTAGGTTTAGGTGATGATCGATTAGGATTACCATCCTTGCCAAAAGTCGATGAATTACCGGAGATGAACTCCACACAATCACAAAAAATACCAAGCGGCGAGTATGGATTTATGTATCTTGCCGCTGTACATGGGATAGATGACGTTTATTTGATGAATCAATACATGTCTTTAACTGAGATGGGGCAATATGTTTTGGTGGGTGAATATGCCAAACAATCAAAAGAAGTTCAAATGGTTCTGCACAGTCTACAGTATAAAGGTAGTTCGGTATCACTAACGATGCCTCAGATTTTCTTCCATGATTCGGTCGATAATTGTTTAATGCGAAACATGGTTTCAAAGTCTTCTGGTCCTTTGGTTGTTTCCACAGGGGTTATGAGTTCTATTGAGGCGATGCAAGATGGTAAATTAACGTATTATCAGACAATGTCTAATAACACGCAATTCGTGGCTTCTTATTTGATTGCTGTGAAATCCATTTGCTCCAGTGATACAACGTTATTTGGGTCTATGCCGAAATTAATTATCGATTTGTCTAATTTGCTTTTCGCAGAAAAACCGTTGAAAGAAAGTCAAATGAAAGAAATTAAATCTCTCTTAGGTATGTCGTCAGTTACTAGTCGCTTGGGAGAAATGAATAAAAGAATCATTGCAAAAGCAAACGGGACTGTTGCTGGTGAGCTTTTAAGCTTTATTGGAAAACCTAAAACGACGCAATCACATAAACAATGCATCAGCGTTTGCATGTCTCTTCGCAAGAGTGGTGAAACTACGTCGCCTATTTTTGATCAAGCATTACGCAGAGCAGCAGCTTGGGGTCGCTTGTTTGAATTGAAGGTGTTGATTGCATCAATGTCAACTTCTGATTTAAATAAAAAAGATAAAACAGGTAATCAATACACAGCACTTCATTGGGCTGTGATGCAGGGGCATTTAGATTGTGCAAGATTATTAGTTAAATCTGGCGCCTCTGTCGATATTCAAGACAAGTCTGGTAAATCGCCTTTACACTATGCGATTAAAAGAGGAGATAAAGAAACCATTAAATTATTGGTTCAAGCAGGAGCTTCTTTGGAAATTATGGATGATTCAGGAGCAAAACCTTGTGATGGATCAGAGTCTTGGGTTCCTGAGTATATTAAATCCTGTTATGAGAAAAGTGGCCACAAATCTAGTAGCTTATTTTAAATTAATCTTAATGGCAGATTTATAGCCCTGAATTACCCGGAGATGAAATCCATGATCCGGGTAATTTTTTATTATTTATAAAGCGTGGATGATTTTATTTGCTTTTCTGGTATTACCCTGTTTTTTGAAGAAAATTTAACCTCGAACCCCCTCGACTTATTTTATGGGTTAATTTTATACTGAATTCATTATGGATAGCATCAGGTTCAAGGGATATGATTTATGTTTTAATTTGTATTATGCTAGTTTGCGGTTTGGTCGTGTATCAACTCATGCCCAAGCTCCTGTCGTATTCTACTTCTTTGATCTCCAAAAAACAGGACACCAGTGAATTAACACATGATGGTATTACGAATGTCTTAACACAATTAGGTCATCCCAAGTTTGAAGGAGTCTGTTATGGCTTCACTCTCAATTGGGCATTGGCGGTGGCTCAGGGTAAGGAATCTTTTTTTTACCGCCAATTGCACCATTTACGAACCCACCAGTTTGGTTTGCCTGAAACATTACAACAAATTAAAGAAAAGAAAGAAAGGAACCAATCATTAAGCAAAGATGAGAAGATCATTGAAACTTTGCCTCAGTTAGGAAAGAAAATTTGTATTGCTCAAGATCCCTTACAATATAAAGAGAAATACAAAAAGCTGGTATGGCAGCCTGATATTAATTCCATTTTGAAAGCCATAAATGCCGACTCTTCGGTTGCAAAGCACATTTTTTATAAGACGCATAGTTTTTTAAATCAGGATGAAGCAACAGAATATCTTGAATTATTAAAAAGAACAGGCATCAGAGAGGATGTTGCAGTAATTATCAGTACCGCGGATCACGCCATGGGATTTAAACTGGCTGGTAATGTCTGGCGGTTTATTAACATCAATGACTTATACCAACAAGACAAAAATAAACCTTACTTTGAGTTCTCGTCCCGAAACCTGGTTAAAGAGTTGTATCGTGTTTGTGCCGAAAACCTTCAGGGAAGTCGATTGACCGTGAATACCGATTTTGTTTCAGTTAATCCTGAAGAAAAACTGTCAAGAGCACTGCAGAATTTATTCCCTGTGTTTCCAGTCAGAACCAAAACTTCTTATCCTGAACGATTGGCTTTTTTTTCCATGGCAGCAACTCAGGGTGATATGAATTCTGTAAAAAAGTGTATTCATTCTGGATGGTCAATTTTTTCTCGACAACGACTTAGTGATGATTCACCTATCCTTACAGCCATCTATTTAGGAAGAAGAGACGTAGTACGTGCCATGCTGAGCACTTCTCGACATAGAGTTAACCAAAAGCGTAAAAGCGACTCTTCTACTTTGCTCCATATTGCCTGTCGGTATGGTGGTAGTGGTATAGTCGAAGATCTGTTGAACATACGTGGAATTAAAATCGATCCCCGAGACAGCAAGGGGAGAACGCCGCTCATGTACGCCTGTAAAAAATCTGTAGTGACGGAGGATAGAAAATTATTTAATTTGTTGTTTGCAAAAGGCGCTTCTCTTTCTATTAAAGATAATGACGGTTTGACCGCACTTGATCATGCTCTTAAAAATGAGCATACCCTTGCAATCCAAATGATCGAGGAGAGATTGGAAAAAGAAGCTTGTGCGCAGGAGAACTCAACCTCTCGTCGATTTAAATTTTCTGAGACAAAAGGTACTTTGTTCCAGAGAGGAGTGAAAACTATTTCTTATCAATCACAGCAACCTCGTTTTGGTATGAAATAGGAGAATAAAATTTGTCTTTTTAGCACTTCAAGCTTTTTGTCTCGATTTTGGGGTTTTGCTCCCTATTAGTAAACAAACCACTTAATGTGCATTAGAAAGATTCTTGTTATTAATTTTATATACAGAATACTGGTTTTTAATGACATAACATCATATGATGTTTTCGCATCGGACCTGTACTGAAATGAAAATTCTCAATGCCTGTTGGGTCAATTTTGTAGGTCAGTATACTAAGGGGTATATTTGGTTATTTTTTATTCGATTATTAAGGTTTCCTTAAGCTTATTTCTTTATAATAAACTTTTGATTCCAAATAGTCCTCACTGAAGGAATACAATGAGCAATAAAAAACATTCTCTCACTATATTTAGCTTGACTATGATTACCGTTGGCTCTGTAGACAGTATCCGTAACTTGCCAGCTACTGCATTATTTGGGAGTCAATTGATTTTTTATTTTATCCTGGGTGCCTTGTTCTTCCTTATCCCAACCGCATTGGTCTCGGCAGAGTTAGCTTCTGGGTGGGCCAGGCAGGGTGGCGTTTATATCTGGGTTAAGGAAGCTTTTGGGAAAAAATCAGGGTTTTTAGCCATTTGGTTGCAATGGATAGAAAATGTGATTTGGTATCCCACGATTCTATCGTTTGTTGCGGGAACAATAGGTTATCTTATTAACCCCTCTTTAACTACCAATCCTTATTTTCTTTGGGCAGTCATTGTCAGTTGCTTTTGGGGAGCAACCATTGTGAATTTGCGCGGTATGAAATCATCGGCCATGTTCAGTAATATTTGTTCTTTGGCAGGATTATTATTACCCATGTCTTTGATCATTGGTTTGGGTGCTGTTTGGATAGCTCAAGGTAACCCCTTGCAAATCAGTTTTGACATGCCCAGTATTGTTCCCCATTTATCGGATAAGGGCATGTGGGTTTCATTAACCGCCATCATATTGTCGTTTTGCGGGATAGAGATTGCTACGGTTCATGCTAATGATGTGAAGGATCCCCAGCATGCTTTCCCCAAAGCCCTGGTTTATTCTGTAGGGATCATTCTGAGTACTTTGATTTTAGGTTCATTAGCGATTGCGGTAGTACTCCCACAAAAGGATATCAATCTGGTTGCCGGAATTATGCAAGCCTTTTCTGCCTTTTTCCTTAAATATCACATGGATTGGATGATGCCTGTGGTAGCTGTGATGTTGGTTCTCGGAGGGCTTGGTGGTGTGAGTAATTGGATTATTGCCCCTACCAAAGGTTTATTAGTTGCCGCAGAAGAAGGGAATTTACCAGAGGTATTTCAACGGACTAATGGAAAAGGTGCTCCGGCCATGATGCTATACACCCAGGCAACCATAGTCACAGTATTATCGGCGCTATTCTTATTTATGCCCAGTGTCAATGGATCCTATTGGCTCTTAACAGCATTGGCGGCTCAATTATACATGCTGATGTATTTGATCATGTTTGTCGCAGCAATTAAATTGCGCATAAGCCAACCTTACCATCCCAGACCTTTTAAAATTCCAGGAGGTATGGCAGGAATGTTGTTTGTTGCAGGCATAGGCATCATTGGAGTGGTTACCACTTTAGCGGTTAGCTTTATTCCTCCAGAGGGGATTAATGTCGGCAGTGCAACACGCTATGAATTGACCTTGATTATTGGCTTGCTGCTCATGTGTGCTCCTCCTTTTATAGCCAGTTGGTTGCAAGCCAAAGAGGCGGATTTGGAACCTGCTGTATAATTTAACAAGACAGGTTAAGTTTAATAACCCCAGTTGTTTATGTAACTTTCAAAAGATGGGCTATATTGACGAATTGTTGGAAGAACTATCTGCACGATTGCCAGAGCTGGAATGGAAGATCAATGGATTGAGTTCTTCTATTTCAATTCATAATTTGCCCAAAGGCATATTTTCTTCCGTTATAGAATTTAATGGACCTGCCTGTATCAAGGAAATCCAGGATGATATTCACGCTTTACAGAAACATAAGGATGAGTCAATTGCATGTTTTTTGGCAGAGCGTATTCAGAAAAAAATTAATGTCCTGGTCGTATTATGCCAAATGGACAAAAAGAATAATAAACCTGAATCAAAAATTTCTTTTGATTTGACAACTCTTAGTACAAGACAACAATGGATTAAAACCATGGAAGAGAAGATCTGTGCCCTGGAGGAACAATATCAAGCCATGAGAAAAACTTTAGAGCAAATGAAGTCCTGCTCTAATCCTGCAACTATTTTGCATTTACAAACCGAATTAGGGAATGTTGAAAAAAGACTTACTCTGGCTAAGGAAACGCTCAATCGAGCAATATCCTGAAATCGCTACTTCTTAAATTAACGTTATCGATAGGGATTGTATAAGAATCAGGCGATATCCTCAGCATGGATGATTCAAGATAACGACCTGTCTTATACATTACTCACGTTAAATTAGGGAATATATCTTTTGCATCCCAATATTATGCTGTAAATTAGAGACGCTTGAAAAAATATAATAAGGAAAGGAGTAGAGCCTCATGTCAGACAAATTTTCACACATTACAAAAGATATCACTACGCAATTAGCCAAGTTTCGCAAAGAGATGCCAGAGTTAATGACTGGATTTTCTTCTTTGGCACAAGCTGCGACGAAAGATGGTGCACTGGATAAAAAAACCAAGGAATTAATCGCTATGGCGTTGGCCGTGGCTAAGCAATGCCCCGGATGCATAGGGTTTCATTCACAAACTTTAGTGAAACTGCAAGCGACAAGAGAGGAGTTACTGGAAACATTGGGTATGGCGGTTTATATGGGAGGCGGCCCTTCTCTAATGTATGCTGCAGAAGCATTGGAAGCTTTTGAGGAATTTAGCAAGTAATTATCAAGACGCTAAAGTTGCGCTTAATAAATACTAAAATCAATAAAAAACGAGCAAGGCAGAGTTTTTGCAAGCATTGACAAGGGAATTCACAGTGCTTGACGCTCTGCCCACTTTGCTTTGCCATGCTCACCCTAACAATTTTCAGAACATGTCGTCTGGCTTAAAGAAACGGATGTAGAAAAAATTCCGGGACTTTGTTGCTGTGGGGGCTATTGCGGCGATAACAGGGAAGCCACATGTTGAATTTGTTTCTCCTGAGGACTGGGTTCACAAGGGTATTTTTTGCTAAGCCCTAATAATGCCACTTGAGAAACGGTCATTTTATCTTTGTCGCTTTGTTGACTGGATATTTCTTTATAGGTTTGTTGAATGAGCTCGTTCATTACAAAAGAATTAAGTTGCACACCTTGTGGTAAGCAAAAGATAGGTTTCCCTTGTGTTTTCGCAGCTTCATTCGCCTGGATTAAAGTTTCAGCAATACTTTCACTGGTGATGGTAAGTACATGACGCGCCGATCTGGCCCATGCTTGAGCTTGAGGGTCTGCTTTCATTTCCATTTGCGGAATATTGTTAGCAATATTCATATAATTATTTATTGTATCGGCCTGTAAATATCCGCTGGCAAGAATTAAACTGATAAACAAAAGACGCATTTTAAATCCTCAAGATCCTTAATTATTATTTAGTAAATAATATTTGCTCGGGTTATCTGGACATTCGTGCGGTCCACATTCCAAGAATGTACTGATTCCATTGGCAAGAATCAAGATAAAAAATACCCATATCATTACTTTTGCCGACTTGCTTCGTACTTTATAATCGGGCATGAAGCCCTTATCAAGGATTAGAGCCCCAGCAATTAATAAGATAATGACTAAAAATATGATTGCTGACCAAGTATAAAGATGCAAACCAAAAATGAGGCCGCCATAACCAGGATCACCTGGTGTTAAATGAATATACATTTGCCGAACTGAGATAGACAGCCCTAAAAGAGTTGCCAAAAGCATCAGCCCGTAATGTGAAGCTCTAATACCCAGCATTAAATTCATAACAAAACAGAGACCTACTGCAATAAAGCAAATTCTTTGCAAAATGCATATTGGGCAGGGTAGTTCATAAAAGATGAATTGATCCAGGAAGGCCAAGATCAAAAGGCAACAAATTATCAATAACCCCGAAGTATTGCCGAAAAGATGCCATTGCATTTGTTTATTCATAGGTTCACCAGATGGCTGTGATAATTGAAGCTGATTAGTATAAGAAGCAAACTGAAAAGAAATTGGAGTATTATCGTTTTATTGGGTTTAAATATAATTTGTAATCCTATTATGAAATAAAATAAAAACAGAACTATCATCATGATGATCACCATCCCTTTTGAGGGCTACAACAAAAGTATAGATAGTATATTGAGCAATTTCGAAATTTTATTGTAAGAGAGTAGCCCCTCCTGCCTGGAACGGTGGTATTGGTTTACGGTCAATTGATGCTCGCTGGGAGATTTTTTCTCGTTGTTTGTCGTCTCGTGGATTAGGGGGAATTTCCTGTAGGTGGCTGAAATGACTATTTAAAAATATCTCATTATCTCAGCCATTACCCTATCTCTTGAGGTGAATTTATTAAAAGCCAAAAGCTAAATTCCATGTGGCTGAATCAATCCCAATTTGAAGGCAATAAATAAAAACACAAATAAAGATAATGAAATTGCAATGCGCACGGTGAGCGCTTTGACTGTGCGCTTTGATTTATCAGTGTCCTTGACCAGGTAAAAGAGCCCGCTCGCTAATGAGGCCACAATAAGAATCATGACAAAGATGATGAAGATTTTAGTGAACATTTGTTATACTCCTGACATTGCTAGCTTCAGGGGAATGTTAGCTAACCAAATGAGTAGTTGATAAAAGATGCCTAGTTTAACCTGTTTTAATTTTCGTTTCACCTCAAATTGGCCAATGCTTATTCTTACGGCCGTTTGCTTTTTTTTATTCATTAGCCTTGGATTTTGGCAAATACACAGAGCCGATGAAAAAACTGCAATGATAACTGCACAACAAGCGCTGGCAAAGCAGGAGCCCATAATTTGGCAGCCAGGGCAAAAATTGCCAGAGCAATATCAACGAATCAGCATTGAAGGAGCTTTTCTGCCAAAGTTATTTTTGCTTGACAATCAACATTACCAACATCAATTTGGTTATGACGTTGTTTCTCCTATGCTTCTTGATGATGACTCCATCGTTATGGTGGATAGAGGTTGGGTTTCTGGAGACATTACTCGACGCACTTTTCCTAATGTTCAGACTCCCAACGGCAAATTTAAACTATTTGGCATGGTTTATTTTCCAAGTAAAAAACAATGGGTATTAGGGCCAAGTTTTGAAGAAAAAGAGAATAAGGTGACTCTTCTTGAACTCATTGATGAAGAAATACTGAAACAACTTTTGCAAAAAAA
The DNA here is from genome assembly GCF_000008485.1 of Legionella pneumophila subsp. pneumophila str. Philadelphia 1. Lineage (NCBI taxonomy): Bacteria > Pseudomonadati > Pseudomonadota > Gammaproteobacteria > Legionellales > Legionellaceae > Legionella > Legionella pneumophila. Next base: position 450,065 of record NC_002942.5, read on the forward strand.
GGTCTATCCGTTTATTATTCGCCTCGACAAGAATGAGCTTTTTGGTTTTGTACGTGAATGGGAGATAGTATCCATGCCCCCGCAAAGGCACTTTGCTTATGCAATACAGTGGTTTGCCATGGCATTGGTTATTCTGATTATATTCGTGATTTTTAATTTGAAGAAAAATGAAAAAACCATATAAATACATGACATTATTACTCTTGGTAGTGATTTTTGCTGCACCAGGAATAACCGCTTATTTGTTCTATAAACATCCTTCCTGGCTTGGAACCTCTAAAGTAAATAAAGGAATTTTACTTTCTCCACCGATCGCTCTCAAACCGTTAGATAGCAGTGCAAAATGGCGCATTATCTATTGGAATCCTAATGGTTGTGACAAGACTTGTCTTAAGCAGCTTAATATGTTGGGAAGAGTCCGCCTTTCTTTTGGGAGAAAATTATATCAGGTGGATGAATGGTTGCTTCTAAGCAACAAAGATTCATTGATCGCAGAGGAATTAAAACCCATTTTAAAAGAGCAAGATATCCATGTTGCTGCCTTATCATTAACTGAAATGTCTAAATTGTCGACTTTATATCCTGAAGCTAAAATTTTTATAGCAAACCCGGATAATTACCTCATACTGAGCTATCAACCAGGATGTAACCCAGGTGATATATATAAAGATTTGAAACTTTTACTCAATACAACTGAAATTAAGAGCGGATAAATTGATGTCTAATAGTTCAATACGATTAGCAGCGACTCTCGCTGTTTTTTTGGCTTTTTTTGTCGTTATGTTAGGAGCTTATACTCGTTTAACTGATGCGGGCTTAGGCTGCCCGGATTGGCCAGGTTGTTATGGCCGCATGGTTCTTCCAGGAGCAGATAAAGGTTTGCAAGAAGCTCAATCACAATATCCGGACCTTCCTATTGAATCCAAGAAAGCCTGGACCGAAATGGCTCATCGCTATGCGGCAGGAACGTTAGCCCTGTTGATTTTTTTCATTGCTTTCCAGGTATGGTTCAAGCGTTGTCAGGATCAAGATTTGCCTTGGCATCTTCCCTTGGCTTTATTTATGCTGGTGGTATTTCAGGCGGCATTGGGAATGTGGACTGTTACTTTAAAATTACTGCCTGTAGTTGTCATGGGACATTTGCTGGGAGGTATGTTAATCGTAGCCTGTTTATGCCGTTTTCGTTTGCAGATAGCCCAGCTAAAGGGTCAAAATTTACCTGAATGGCGACCTTGGTTGCGTTTGGGAATTGTTATCATTTTATTGCAAATTGCTTTGGGTGGTTGGGTAAGTGCCAATTATGCAGGTATTTCGTGTATTGGTTTTCCATTATGTAACGGAGTCTGGTTTCCTGAATTGCATTTTACAAAAGGATTTAATTTATTTTCTACGATAGGCGCCAATTACCAAGGCGGTGTTCTTGAGAGTGAAGTTAGGGCCAGCATTCAATTTATTCATAGAATAGGGGCTATATTGACTGCCACTTATCTACTGGCTCTGTCATTAATAATCGTATTCAAAACGCATTCAATTTATTTAAGAGCAACTGCTATTATCATGGCTATGTTAGTATTGCTTCAATTCACTTTAGGGATAATGAATGTGATTCATCTGTTACCACTCAAGGTTGCGGTCGCTCATAATGGTGTAGCCGCATTATTATTAGCGGTGGCATTTTGTTCTTTGCATTTTACACAAGATAGGGAGGTTAGCCATGCGTACTGAATACGCAGCTCGACTTCCTGTAGATTGGCGTGATTACGTGGAATTGTGTAAGCCACGCGTCGTGTTGCTCATGCTACTCACTGTCATTGTAGGAATGTATTTAGCAGCTCCTGGCTGGGTAAGCTTGCGCTTAATCGCTTTTACTTTACTTGGCATAGGACTGTGCGCTGGCAGCGCTGCTGCAATCAACCATTTGGTAGACAGGCATATTGATTCGATTATGGCCAGAACAAAAAAGAGACCGGTCGCTTATGGGCGCGTGTCAGTAAAGCAAGCCTTATGGTTCGCGGTCATTATCGGGCTAATGGGATTAAGTCTTCTTATCCTGTTTGTGAACCAATTAACAGCATTACTTACCTTTGTAACACTCATTGGTTATGCTGGTGTTTACACAGGGTATTTAAAACGAGCTACTTCGCAGAATATTGTTATCGGGGGCCTAGCCGGAGCTGCGCCTCCCTTATTGGGGTGGACTGCGGTTACTGACCAATTGGATCCTCAGGCCTTGTTATTAGTATTGATTATATTCACATGGACACCTCCTCATTTTTGGGCTTTGGCAATTTATCGATATAAAGAATATCAAGATGCTGAAATTCCTATGTTACCTGTGACACACGGTATTCAATTCACTAAATTAAATATTTATCTCTATACGGTTTTATTGCTGGTAGTCAGTCTTTTGCCTTTTGTTGTAAGTATGAGCGGCTGGATTTATTTGCTAGGTGCTTTGGTTTTGGGCATCAGGTTTTTGGTTTGGGCACATAAATTGTATTTTACTGATAAACCAGTCGTTGCTATGCAAACATTCCGATTTTCTATTCTGTACCTAATGCTGTTGTTTGTCTTTTTATTAGTAGATCACTATTTTTAAGGGGTTAGAATGAACATAAAGATAAAAGGGGGCGCTGTAACAATCACTGTATTGGCCTTGGTCAGTTTATTGGCTGGTATTTATATCTCTCAGAATTTTCATTTTAAAAAGAAGATCAATGTGGCGGATTTTCACGGGACTTATCTTGAAAATCCAAGAACAGTCAATAATTTTAGCTTAACAGGCACAGATCAGAAAGTTTTTGATAACTCAAGTCTGCAAGGTCGATGGACTTTAGTATTTTTTGGATTTACCAATTGTGGTTATCTATGCCCGACTACCATGGCAGAACTTGGAAAAATGTATCGAATTCTGGAAAAGAAAGGGGTGAAAAATTTACCTCAAGTTGTGATGATATCTATTGATCCCCAAAGAGACAGTCTTGATAAATTGGGTAGTTATGTCACTTCTTTCCATAAATCATTTTATGGTGCAAGAGGAGAAGAGGATTCAATTAAATCAATGACCCATGAAATGGGCATTGCTTACGCAAAAATAAACAGTAAAGAGAGTTCGGAGCCTGAAAATTATGATATACAACATAGTGGGGCCGTAATGCTATTTAATCCTCAAGGTGAGTTAAATGCATTTTTTACAACACCACATCATGCGGATCTCTTAGCTAAGGATTATGTCTTATTGGTATCTTAACCTGTAATTCGATATTTTACCTCTACAGGAGCAATAGCTAAGCAGACTTGTTTTATTTATGTCAAAGAAATCTATCTAGGATGCATTAGTTAATTAATTGACTGTTGCATGAATTCAAAAATTACTCTCCTGTTGGGTATGGCAGGGAGGATAATTTGTGATTTTTAATCTAGGCTTTAAGTAAGGATTGTTGACATTTCATTTATCTTGGCTTAAAACCCGCGATTTTCTATCGCTCGGCTGCTTTTGTCATTTCAGAGCAGCTCTGTTGTGATGCTTAAAACTTGCGTTATTTAATAGAAAATTAGGGAAAATGGTTTGGATTGTTCAGATTGAAGTATGAAATTACTGAGGAAAGTTTAATTCATGAAAATTGCGATATTGGCAACTAACCCCCATTTGTATTCTCATAAGCGTTTAAAGGCGGAGGCTGAGGCTGCGGGGCATGAGGTTAAAATTATTAACCCTTTATATTGTTATATGAACGTGGCTGCTTCTAATCCTAAGGTACATTATCGAGGTGGGGCACCTTTACCGCATTTTGATGCCGTTATTCCTAGAATTGGCGCATCCATTACCTATTATGGTACGGCAGTATTGCGTCATATGGAAACAATGGGCATGTACACTCTTAATGAATCTATAGCTATATCACGATCCAGGGATAAATTTCGCTCTTTGCAATTGCTGGCACGTAAAGGAATTCCTATGCCGTTAACCAGTTTTGCCCAGTCTCCTGATGATACTGAAGATTTGATTCATATGGTTGGTGGGGCTCCTCTGGTCATAAAATTATTAGAAGGAACACAAGGCAAAGGAGTCATTCTTGCTGACAGTCATCAATCAGCTGTGAGTATTATCAATGCTTTTAAAGAAATGCATGCCAATATTTTGGTCCAGGAATTCATTGAAGAATCCCGAGGTACGGATATACGTTGTTTTGTCATAGGAGAAAAAGTAGTTGCCGCAGTTAAACGGCAGGCCAAGGATGGGGAGTTTCGCGCAAATGTTCATCAAGGAGGAAAAGCAGTAAAAGTCAAACTTTCCCCGCAAGAACGGGCAATTGCTGTTAGTGCCGCAAAAACAATGGGATTAAGAGTTGCCGGAGTGGATCTGATTCGCTCAAATCATGGCCCATTAGTGCTAGAAATTAACTCTTCTCCAGGTCTTGAAGGTATAGAAAAAGCAACTAATATTAATTTGGCAGGAAAAATCATTGAATACATTGAGAAAAAAGCGAAGCCAATTAGTTCCAATCATAGATTTCATGGATAATTTCTAATGGGCTCCTGATTTGGAGTCACTTTTGCCAATTAGCCAATCCGCATTGACTTCCAGTTCCTGAGCTAATGTTTTTAATACGGCTTCATCAGGGCTTGTAATTCCATTAAGCAAAGCTTCTGCTTTAAATTTTGGAATTTTGATGAGTTTGGAAAGTATCTCAATTCGCTCTGCTGTGGCCTCAGGGACTCCAATATTATCCAGTTCTTTATTCAGTCGTTCTGAAAATCTCTTGTTAAGCATGAGTGGCTCCTAATCAAAGGGATTTTTTACTAACGTGTACTTATTTCATATAGCATAAAAATGAAGTTTTGCAATTTTTAGACAAAAATCGCTAATTTTGATAATGTTGCAGTTCATAAAGCGGATTTCCAAGTGCTTTTTTTAATCCTTTTTTATCCTCTACCGCTTTTAATTCACTTCAATTGATTTGAATGATTAAACAGGTGATGTACCTGATAGAATGAGCGAAAAAAATCAATTTTGATTGACGCTTGATTCCAGTGATGTAAAATCGATGCAATTTCAGGGACATAGTTATTGTAATTTTGGGATGATATATGCTCTTAAAAGCAGAATCGAAGTATCCTTGTGATTTAATTTTGTTTGGTACGCTGGGTGACTTGTCTTGTCGAAAATTGTTGCCCGCATTATATCAACTAGAACTGGCTAATTTACTTCACGAAAAAACAAGAATTATTGGGTGTGCCCGAGAAGAGCTTGATTTTTCTGCTTATGTTGACTTGATTAAAAATAAAATTCAGCAATTTTTATTTGATGAAATTGATGAAGCAGTCTGGTTACGTTTTATAAAGAAACTGGCTTATTGCAAGCTTGATCTGAATCAATCAGATGATTATCAAAAATTAACGGACTATGTTAACCCTTCTGAGCGAGTGGTTATTTCTTACTTGGCAATTCCTCCAAGCCTTTATTCTCAAACTTGCCGCAGTCTTGCTCGCCTTAATCTAACACAGAAACCATCGCGAGTTGTTTTGGAAAAACCTATTGGCCATGATTTGCCTTCTTCTGTAGCAACCAACGAACAAGTGGCTTGTTTTTTTGCTGAAGATCAGATTTATCGAATTGATCATTACCTGGGTAAAGAAACCGTCTTGAATTTATTAGTGCTTCGCTTTGCTAATTCCATATTTTCAACCAATTGGGATAATCGCGTTATTGATCGAGTTGAAATTTCTGTTGCCGAAGAAATCGGTGTTGAAGGCCGTTGGGAATATTATGATAAGTCGGGCCAAGTCAGGGACATGCTGCAAAATCATTTGTTACAAATATTATCTTTAGTTGCGATGGAACCCCCCTTAAGCCTTTCAGCAGAAAGCATCAGAAGCGAAAAATTAAAAGTACTGAAATCTTTGCGTTTTATTAACAAGTCCAATGTTCATGATCATACAGTACGAGCCCAATATGTGGCCAATACTTTAGCAAATGGTAAAAAAATACCTGGTTATTTGGAAGAGGTGGGTGCTAATCAGGCATCTACAACAGAAACTTTTGTTGCTATCAAAGCCTATGTTGACAATTGGCGATGGTCTGGTGTTCCATTCTATATGCTTACTGGCAAAAGATTACCCAAAAAGCAAAGCGAAGTGGTTATTTATTTTAAACCACAGCCTTATAATATCTTTCATCCCTTAAATGAAGAATTGTACCCTAATCAGTTAATTATTCGCTTACAACCCGATGAAGGGGTGGAGGTGAGGATAATGAATAAAATTCCGGGTCTTGGTGAGCGTATGATGTTGCATGATTCCAAGTTGGATTTAAATTTCCATCATAGTTTTAAAACGCAAAGGATTGCTGATGCCTATGAGAGATTATTGCTAGAGGTCATGTTAGGTAATCAGTATCTTTTTGTAAGCCGAGAAGAAATTGAACAGGCTTGGCAATGGATTGACAGTATTGTATCGGCATGGGAAGAAGATAATATTCCGCTGTATACCTATCCAGCTTGTACATGGGGGCCAAAGGAAGTCATACGCTTATTTAATGGGCAAGCACATGTTTGGGGTGATCACAATGCAGTTTCATAATTTTAGGGATGCCAAACAGTTGATTCATGACATGGTGGAAAAATTAAGAACTATTCTATCAGATGCAATCAAACGAAGAGGGCAAGCCTTTTTGGTGGTTTCTGGCGGTAGAACCCCTATCGATTTGTTCAAGGAATTGGCTTTAGCCGACTTGCCTTGGGAAAAAGTAGTGATCACTTTGACCGATGAACGTTGTGTCAACCTTTTTGATCCACATCGTAACGAGCTGCTGGTACGTGAATTTTTACTGCAAGAGAAGGCAAAAAAAGCCAAATTTATCAGCTTGTTTGATGAAAAAGAGGATCCATTAGGTCATTTGAATGAGGTGAATAGCCAAATTGATTCTCTACCAATGTTTGATGCAGTAGTTTTAGGAATGGGGGAAGACGGCCATACTGCTTCTTTATTTCCATGCAGTGATGAGTTAAGTGCAGGATTAGATGATAAAGCAAATGCGGTGCTTATTGTGAAGCCTAGAACAGCTTCATTCCAGAGGGTTAGCTTATCGAAAAGGCGATTATTAAACAGCAGTACTATTTTTTTACATTTAGTAGGTCAAAGAAAACGGGTTGTTCTGGAGCAGGCAATGGCAACTAACAACCCGGAGATCCTGCCAATCTGCGCTATTTTAAATGCCCCAGATGCCAATGTTCAGGTGATGTATGCTCCAAGCGATGAGGAAAAAGAATGCATCCTGTAATAAATCAAGTGACAGAAAATATCCAAAATCGTAGCGCTGCTAGAAGAGCGGCTTATCTGAATCAAATCGATAAGGCTCGTACTAAAGGCCCACAACGAAGTATTCTGCATTGTGGGAATTTGGCACATGGCTTCGCTGCTTGTGCCAAACAGGACAAGGCTATTTTGAGAGGTAATGCAAAAGCCAATATTGCCATTGTTTCTGCTTATAACGATATGTTATCGGCGCATCAACCGTATGCTGTTTTCCCTGATTTGATTAAGGAAGCGATCTCTGCTGCAGGAGGAGTTGCGCAATTTGCCGGGGGCGTCCCAGCCATGTGCGATGGGATTACTCAGGGACAACCGGGGATGGAATTAAGTTTACTCAGCCGGGATGTGATCGCTTTATCGACTGCTGTTGCTTTGTCACATAACATGTTTGATGGAGGGCTCCTCTTAGGTATTTGCGATAAAATAGTCCCTGGATTATTAATGGCTGCGCTGGCATTTGGCCATCTGCCTTTTATTTTTGTACCCGCGGGGCCCATGCCTTCTGGTATCTCCAATCAGGAAAAAGCAAGAATTCGTCAATTGTACGCAGCAGGTCAAGTCGACAAAAATGCCTTATTGGATGTGGAAGCAGCCTCCTATCATACGGCTGGAACATGCACATTTTATGGTACGGCCAATTCAAATCAATTAGTTATTGAACTGATGGGGTTGCAGCTCCCAGGCTCTTCCTTCGTGAATCCTAATACCCCGTTGCGCAATGAATTAACCAAAGCAGCAGCATATCAGATTTTGTCATTAACAGATTTAAATTCTGATTATATGCCAATAGGGCAGATGCTTGATGTGAAAAATATTGTAAACGGTATTATCGGATTATTGGCTTCAGGGGGATCGACCAATCATACCATGCACCTTGTCGCGATAGCGGCTATGGCAGGGTATTGGGTAAATTGGGATGATTTTGCACAATTGTCGGCAATTATTCCATTAATTGCTCGAATTTATCCTAATGGTCAAGCAGACATCAATCATTTTCAAAGAGCTGGAGGCATGGCTTATTTTGTTAAAACCTTGCTAGAGGCTGATTTACTTCATCCTGATGTCAACACAGTCGTGGGTTTTGGACTGGATAAATATACGCAGCAGCCGCAATTGATTGACAATCGAGTGGTTTGGGTTAATGGTCCTGACAGCTCAAGCAATAATGAAGTATTAACCTCTGCTACCGATCCATTTAAACCTCAGGGTGGTTTGCAGGTTTTAAGTGGCAATCTTGGCAGAGCAATTATTAAGACATCCAGTCTTTATGATGAGCATTATGTGATAGAAGCTCCCGCAGTCGTTTGCTCAAGCCAAGAGGAATTTGAACATCTATTCAATCAAGGTTTGCTTAATAAAAATTGTGTGGTGGTAGTTCGTTTTCAAGGCCCAAAAGCATGTGGAATGCCAGAATTACATCAATTAACGCCAAAACTTGGTGTGCTAATGGATAAAGGGTTTCATGTGGCATTGGTTACTGATGGTCGAATGTCTGGCGCATCGGGCAAGGTTCCCGCTGCAATTCACGTTACCCCGGAAGCGGTTGATGGGGGCGGGATTGCTAAAATTGAAACGGGCGATATGATTTTGATCGATTGTGAAAGAGGAATACTTCAATTATTAGTTTCTGATGAAGAGTTAGCAGGCCGTTCTCCAGTAGCTATCGAAGGGTATTCCTCTGTTCTAGGCATGGGACGAGAGTTGTTTGGTAATTTAAGATTACATTTTACTGGTGCAGAACAGGGGGCATGTAGTCTATTTAAAGGAAATGAATTTTTTTATGATGCCTCATGATTTAGCGCAGTATGCGATTGTTGCGGACATAGGCGGTACTTTTGCTCGTTTCAGTAGAGTTAATCTTGTCAATTTGCAGATGGATAAAATTGAAATTTCTCCTTGTGCCGAGTTTATTAGTCTTGAGTCCGCGCTATTAACTTATAAAAACCGGCATTCTTTGCAAGAAATAAAACATATTGCGATAGCGATTGCGTGTCCAGTCATCGATGATTTGGTTTCTATGACGAATTGTCATTGGCAATTTTCAATAACAGAGTTAAAACAGAGACTTGGTCTTGAAGTTCTGGAAGTCATGAATGATTTTACTGCGATTGCGATGAGTTTACCTGTATTATCGACTCAGGATCTGGTGCAGATTGGTAATGGTTACCTGGATGCCAGTAAAGTGAGAGTGGTGTTAGGCGCAGGAACCGGTTTGGGTGTTGCTTATTTAATTCCTCATCAACATCACTATAGTGCTTTTGCAGGGGAAGGGGGGCATGCTGATTGGGGAGCAAAAACTGAGCAGGAGTGGTTTATCTATCGTTATTTGAAAAGTAAATACTCCCATGTATCTTATGAGCGATTGCTGTCTGGACAAGGACTGGAAAATTTATATCAAGCTTTAGCCGCGTATCATAGTAAAAAAGTTGAATTTTTGTCAGCAGCACAAATTATATCTTTGGCATTAAATCAGGAATGTTTCATAGCTCATAAGGCAGTAGCCCAATTTTTTTCAAGTTTGGGATCGTTTGCTGGTGATTTAGCATTAACTTATGGAGCTTTTGGTGGTGTTTATATTGCAGGAGGGATTATGCCGCGTTTACTCTCTTTGGTACACCAAAGCGACTTTAGAATCCAATTTGAAGACAAAGGACGATTTAGTGATTTTAATGCCTTAATTCCTACTTATGTCATTGCAGCCGCTCAACCAGGTATTTTAGGCGCGAGCGTCAGTTTAAAACAAATATTGACAGGAGCTTCTCATGTCCTTTTCTGAATGGAAAACACAACCAGGCGCGGTATTTGCTGCATCTCCGGTTATTCCAGTCATTGTAATCAAAGAGTTAGAGGATGCGTTACCTTTGGCCGAGGCTTTATTTGCCGGAGGAATTCATGTTCTTGAAGTGACATTAAGAACACCAGTGGCAATAAAAGCACTGGAATTATTGATCAATACGTTTCCAGATGAATTAATCGGTGCCGGAACTGTGATTACCCCTGGCCAGTTTCATGATGTGGTAGCAGCAGGAGCTCGATTTGCCATTAGCCCTGGCCAAACAAGGGAATTATTAATAGCAGGACAGAAAAGTGAAATTCCTCTCATTCCAGGTGTAGCAAGTGTCTCTGAATTAATGGAAGGTTTGGGGATGGGATATAACCATTTTAAATTTTTTCCTGCGGCAGCGGCTGGAGGTATCCCTATGTTGAAAGCGATATCGGGCGTATTCCCCCAAGTTAAATTTTGTCCAACAGGCGGAATTAATTCCAAAAATTATGAGGAGTATCTTTGCTTGCCAAATGTAGCTTGCGTTGGAGGGTCCTGGATTGTACCGGAAGAGGCTATCAAGAATCATAACTGGTCTTTAATTACAGAGTTATGTATGGCGGTGAGTTCTCAGAAGCGAGAACTTTGCTCGCAGAATTAATCTATTCGGGTTGAAAAAGCGTTTTTATGTGATGTAAGGGATAGTGCCAGCTAAAACAGTTCATTGTGTAGAGTAGAGACAGAGGAAAAGAATTTAAATCAAGGAGTGAAAAATGGCTTGGATTGTCGCAATAATTGGGTCAATTGCCGGTTTTTTATTTGGTTACGATGAGGGAATAATAGCAGGTTCTCTTGGACTGGTAAAAAATCATTTTAATCTGAATGCAACCCACATTGGCGTTATGGCTTCTGCTTTACCTTTTGGGGCATTGTTTGGTTCGCTGTTGATTGGTGCATTCATGGCATCAAAGTGCGTAAAACGTTTCGGCAGACGTTCTTTATTATCCTTTGCCGGTTTTTTGTTCTTTGTTGGAGCCCTGGGTGCCGGTTTTGCTGAAACCGTTTCAGTGTTGATTTTATCTCGGTTAATTTTAGGTTTGGCCATTGGAATGGCTTCAGTTTTAACTCCATTATACCTGGCTGAAACAGCAGCCGTGCAATCACGTGGCGCAGTGGTTGCAATTTATCAACTTGCATTGACTGTGGGTATTGTTTGTTCTTATTCGGTCAATTATTTATTGATAGAGCAGCAAGCGTGGCGTGCAATGTTTGCTTCAAGTGCTATCCCTGCCTTGTTATTGACCCTGGGGATTTTGTTTATGCCAGAGTCTCCCAGGTGGTTATGCAGCGTTGGACGTCATGGTGCAGCAGCAAACTCCTTAAGAAAATTGAGAGGCAAACAATCAGTTGAGCAAGAGTTAAAAGATATTGAAGCCACACTGGCGAACGAACCAAAACAAGGCAACTGGCTACTTCTATTCCAAAAGCCCTTGTTGCCTGTGTTGATGTTAGGAACAATATTATTTTGTTTACAACAATTAAGCGGTATCAATGTGGTAATTTATTTTGCACCAGAAATATTCAAGAATTTAGGCTTGGGCAGCACGACTGGACAAATATTAGCGACAATGGGGATTGGGTTAGTTAATTTACTGGTTACTATTATTGCCATTTTGTATGTCGATAAGCTAGGGCGACGCAAATTACTGTTACTGGGTTTTGCAGGAACCAGTTTGAGCTTGTTTGCATTATCGCTATTTTCATTAAATCATGTTGCCTGGCTATCTTATTTATCCGTTATTTGCTTAATGGTTTATATTTTTTCTTTTGCAATCAGCGTGGGCCCTATCCCCCACATTGCTATGGCAGAAATTTTTCCTCTTCATGTCCGTGGTGCCGGTATGGGGATGTCATCCATGAGTAATTGGTTGTTTAATACGATAGTTATTTTTAGTTTTCCTGTTCTGCATCAAATGTTTGGTATAGAAATGACTTTCGTTCTGTACGCGGTAATCTGTTTCTTGGGGTTCATTTATGCTTATATTTATATGCCTGAAACCAGGAATATTAGTTTAGAGCAAATAGAAACTTATATAATGAGTGGCAAGCCATTACGGTTTTTAGGTAGAGAGGATGAAGAGGTTAATGCTGTGTCAACTAAATCAGAATCTTCTTTGCTGGCTTCAACAAATTGATATAAATTTTCCTCTGATGCCCGTGTTATCTTTGACTGACACGGGCCACAAATTCTATTCTTTATCGCATTACCCTATCGTATAAAATCCTAATAGGTATTCCAGCCCGTAGTTTTTATTCTATTTTCCAATTGTTCTCTTAAATGAATAGCTCGCAAGACGGAAACGTAACTCCAGGTCAAGGATGTCGCTCCTTGCTGAACTCCGGTATTCAAATTAATTTGTTCACTTAAATTCAGATCAGGGCCATATTGTTTTATCAGCCTTAGGTAATTGTCCCCTTTCTTTAGATAGTTCTGTATATGAAGTTTATTAATGCTGTTCGGGGACAGATTATGAGCCATGGTAAAATAATATTCAGCCATCGTAGCGGTTAAGATAAACCAGGGGTTCCCTATGCTGTTTGTTTGGTAGCCATCATAAGTATCGCCGGGATAACGACCAAACAATATTGCTCCAGAACGGTTTTTATTAATAGGAAACATCAAATTAAATTGCTCATGCAAAGCCTTTGCAGTATTTTGCACAAAGGTGTGATGTGGGGCAAAAACACCTTCTTTTTGTGGGTTAATTAAAATACCCAACATGACGGACGAATCAAGCTCTAGTGTTTTTTGAGGACCGGGGTGAGGTAATAATGTGGCTTGAATTATTTTATTCTGATGGTCCAAATGCTGTTTCAGTCGACTGTTAATTAAGTTGGCTTGCATTTCATAAAAAACAGCAGCTTGTCTGTCATGAAGTTGGTGAGCTAAAATGGCGCCATCGGTCAGCGCTTTTTGTTGTGCCATAGCCGTGAAAAAATGATGGCCATAAACCTCTTCCCACAGGTCAAAATTTGCATCTTGCCAATGATGTGCGATGTATTCCAAATCCATCTTGATAGTGCCCATGGATTGTGGGTCCATGGTGTTGTTATAAAGATGTGATTTAACATAATCTATTTCATTATGATCGAGAAGCTGTTGCGCAAAACGAATTAAAACAGATGCTCTGAGTGCCGGACCATCATTTTGTGGCCGTCCCCATTCCCCATCAAAAGGATTGCCATTGATATAAAATTTGGGTTCACCCAATATATCCTGGCCAGCAATGGGATCCGCTTGATGCTGTATTTTTTCTGTCCATGAAACGTATTCTAATAAAAGTTTTTTATATCGAGCAGATTGGCTGGCTTCATACCATGTTTCAACCAATCCCATGGCAATGGCTGAGTCTCGAATCCAGTCATAATAATAATTGGGGTTGTATTGCGAGGGTGAGGCTACGATGGCTCCATTGGTTTGAAAGTTATTTAAAAAATGTTTTTTTAATATTTGAACCTCTTCATGGGTAAATACTGAAGCCATAGTTTGAGAGACAAAAAAAATCATTAAGAAAAAGATCCTTTTCAACATAATCTCCTGATAGTAGTTAGTTTTAAAAAAGAAGGTCGCCATAGTACAGGAAATGAGTTTTTCAGACCATAGTCTTTAGGGCGGGTTATTGTAAAATGTGTTTAACATCAATTACTTTTTGCCTTGACCCTGGTTTTTTGCAAGTCCTTACTCAAAGCTTTCTCAGATTAAGCCCTGTCTTTGATAAGGTGATTGTCTTCAATGGATTGATACTCAAGAAGATCTCCGGGTTGACAATGCAAGTAAGCACAAATAGCTTCAAGGGTTGCAAAACGTATTGCTTTGGCTTTACCATTTTTTAAAATGGATAAGTTAGCTTCAGTAATGCCTATAGCTTCAGCTAAATCTCTAAGTCGACACTTTCTTTTTGCCATCATCACGTCCAAATTAACAATAATTGACATCGATTGAAACTCCTTAAACAAGCGGGATATAAACTGATTGAGACTGCGTAAGAAAATCTCTTGATGTCCTTACGCTGAAGTTCACATTAAATGGTTAACAAGGCATCCGTTTTTAATTTATGTGCTTCCTTAATAATCCAAGAGGCAATCAAAATGATAAAAGCGGTAATTAACGTGGACAGGTTCGCTGTTCCCAAGGTGATGCTTGCGATACGTTGACCAGATGGATTGGTAAAAGTCAGAGCTGCGGTTATCAAAGGTTGATAAAGCAATTGTATAAGTTCACCTGAGATCAGGTAAATACTGATATTCTTAATCAGTCGAATGTTTTCTTCTTCAAATAAATAGCCATGTTCATACAAGCGAAACAGCTTTGCCAATTGATGACAAATTAGAACATTAATGGATAAGGGTAATGCTTCAATCAATAAAATAATGAAACGATGCAACAAGGAAAAATGAGAAGGGTCTTTCACTGGGGTTGATAACAGGGAGTGCCATCCTCCCCAATTCAGCATGCTCTCGAAATGAAATAGAATGAAATAAGTCGTTACAAGGGGAAGGCCATATGCTAATGTTTTGAATAATAGAAAAAGCAAATGACTCACAGATTTTATTTTTTTCATTATATAATTGTCCTTCTAAGATGAGATCATGCGTATTTTATTAAATATTTATTGTTTTGCAATAAATATTTAATGTGAAACATAATTTTATTGCGACTGCCGATGGTTAAATCAGTAAGACGGCAGGTTAAAATTGCTCGTTAACAATACTTTGAATTGCTTTGATCCACTCAGGATGATCGTTCATGCAAGGAGTTAATATAAATTGCTCACCGCCAAGTTTTTCCCACTGTTCTTTTGCACGAATTCCTATTTCCTCAAGAGTTTCCAGGCAATCTGCGACAAAAGATGGGCAGGAGACCACAATGTTTTTAATTCCTTTGCTTATTAGTTCGGCAAAAATTTCATCGGTATAAGGTTTTATCCATGGAGTTTTCCCAAGTCTGGATTGGAAGGCGGTTGTGTATTGGTGAGTGCCTAATTGCAATTCTTTTGCCAGTAATAGACTGGTCTGATAGCATTGAGCCCTATAACATGCTTGATTTTTATCGTATATGGGTGTGCATGTTTGGGGGCAAAGCGTATCGCACCCGCTTTTGTGAATATGCCGTTCGGGAATTCCGTGGTAGCTAAAAAGAAGGTGGAAATTGTCTTTAATATAAGGCTTCATAATTTTAGCTTGCGCCTGGATGTATTCTGGTCTTTGGTAGAAATCTCGAATGATTTTAATTGATGGAATAATTTCCTGGTTTGCCAAATGGGATAAGGTTTTTTCAATGGCTGAACCTGTAGCAGCAGAAGAATATTGAGGAAATAAGGGTAAAATGGTAAGGGAATGGCAATCTTTTAATTCTGCAAGTGCTGTTGTAATTGATGGAGTTCCATAGCGCATTCCCAAAGCAATTTTGTACTCATCCTTGAGTGCGGACTGTAATTTTGTCACTAGATTTTGGCTGTGATACAAAAGCGGAGAGCCTTTTTCAGTCCATATTGATTGGTAAGCCTGGGCTGATTTTGGCGATCTAAAGGGTAAGATCAAACAATATACCAGGATATAGCGCGGGATAGTTGGTAAGTCTATTACTCTTTTGTCAGTAAGAAATTCACGCAAATATAACTTTACCGCCCTGATATCTGCATTATTGGGAGTGCCAAGATTTAACAGTAATAAACCACGTCTCATCAGCTAAAGTCCAGTTATAAAATGAAGGACATAATACCTCAAGTTGATGGACGCAGCAGCATAAATATTAGTTATACTGCCGCGCTTAATAGTTTATCACATCAATCTGGTTAAGCTATTTCTTCTTGTTCGGCGTTTTCACTAAGAGCAACGACATTAGAGGCATGTAAACCTCTTTCACCATTAACGACATCATAGGTGACTGCCTGCCCTGGAACCAGCGTTTTGTATCCCGTGCCGTGAATTGAGGAGAAGTGAACAAAAATATCTTCACCACCACCTTCCGGGATAATAAAACCCCAACCCTTGGCGTTATTAAACCACTTGACTTCGCCTCTAGCCATGAATCCTCCTTATGCTAAAGCTTATCAATCGTCGACTGACATAAGCGGTCAGCTGAGCAATTGCATTCTTCCTTAAATGACAATTGTTAATAGCCTATTTTACAATAGGTCATTTCAACATAACGCAAAAAGGGATCATTACTCAATAGGTTTATTAAAATTTATCTGTAATTCTTATAATTTTGAGATCATGTTTTTGTTACAATGATAGAGAGCTTATTGATAGAGAGAGTATTTTGTTTTGCATTGATGATCGGATTAAGTCGTCTTCTTTTATCATTGGAGAGTGGCCTTTATCTACAGTTTTATTAAAAAATGACGCCTCATATCCCTGGTTTATTTTGGTTCCAAGAAGAATGGATATTCAAGAAATTCATCAGCTTGAAAAGAGTGATCGATTTTTATTAATTGAGGAAATCAATCAACTGTCTCTTCTGGCTAGTGATTATTTTAAACCAGACAAGCTTAATATAGGCGCTCTTGGCAATATTGTTCCGCAATTACATATCCATATTGTTATCCGCAGAAAAAGTGATCCTTTGTGGCCTCAAGGTATTTGGCAAGCTTCCATGCCTTCTATTCCTTACCCTGAAAGTGAATTAAAGAGTCTGCTGCCTACCTTGGGTGATTTAGTCGGGGCTTACGATAAACCCCAATCTCTTTGTTAAAAAATGTTTTTAACTTGGTCATTTAGTTTATCTAAACTACCTCATTAAAAACATTTTTTGCCTCGACCTTGAGGTTCATCGTAAGTCCTGTTAGTAAACAAGGCATACTAAGGAACATTATTATTTTGTATTTTTGGAAATATTGATGTCTCTCATAACACCAATACGTGTGAGGCTCTCTTTAGGGATTCTCACACGTATTGGCAGCAACAATCATGTTAATTGATGCAAAGTGAACGCATTTCCCTCTGAATCCACAGCAATCGCCATTCTGCAAACAGGTGAAGCGAATAGGTCAATTTTGAACTGAACTCCTTTGGACTTTAGTTGGAATACCAGATCGTCAAGATTATCTACCTCAAAAGCAACGCTTCCTCCGGAATGAGCGCTAGGGATTACTCCTTGAGCCAATGTAGTAATTGCAAAACAACCCCCTTGAGGTAAATCATATTCTACCCATGCTCCCTCAGCGGAAATTTTACCCACTTCAAGTCCAAGTGTTTTTTCATAAAATTGCCTTGCTCTATCCATATTTTGAACTGGATACATGGTAAATGCTATTTTTTTGATCATGAGGGCTCCTTGTTGAAATTTAAATATACTTTCACCATTAGATGAATTATAAATTACAATGATAAACATTCACTTTGAAATAAACGATGATGTGCATGCTTAAAAAATTAATGTTCTTATTATTGTTGGGAGCAGGTTTGTTAAGCTGTGGTCAAAGCACGGATCAGCAAATTTCCAATATTATAACACCGAAGCAATTCCCCTCCAGTCCCATGGATTATCGACCAGTTCAGGAATTGCCTTATTTGGCCTGGTGGAAGCAATTTCAGGATCCAGAATTGGATCGTTTAATTGATACTGGATTGAAGACCAATATGGATATTCATATTGCAATGGCTAATTTACAGCAAGCTCAAGGAGAGTTACAGCAAGTGAAGTTGAGTTGGATACCTAATGTTCAAATATTGGGAGGGTATTCAACTAATCCTGCTCTTGGTGTGCCAGGAGGGTTTTATGGAATATGGCCAAGTTATATTTTGAATATTATGCAACTTTATACTCAGCAAAAGCGCGCTCAATATCAGGTCCAATATCATCAGGCAGCAATCGATGGTTTGCGTTTGACCTTGATTGGTCAGGTGGCAGCGGCTTATTTCACTTTGATCGCACAGTTAGAGCAACTTAAATTATTGTATAAACTGGATAGGGATTTAAAGTCGTTAATTGCTTTGAGCAGGAAAGAAATCAACATAGGATTAAAAAATGATATTGATTTGGCTCAGTTGCAATCCAACGAGCGCTTGATTGCAGCACAAATAAAACCCATTAAACACAACATTGTCGTTAGTCAGAATGCGTTGCGTTATTTAATAAATGAGAATCCTGGTTTAATCAAAAGCAAAAATAATTTTGCTCAATTGGATTTTACCCGCTTTAAACCCGGAAGTTTACCCGCTACTGTATTAGGTAATCGCCCTGATATGAAGATGGCGGAGTATTCCCTAAAAGCGGCTCGTGCAGGTATTTTTGTTGCTTATAGTGATTTTTTTCCTGTTATGCAGCTGGATGATTTTATTGGAGAGGCACATTTGCCTGATAGCACGTTTGAACAAGCGACCGATGCGTACGTAAACTGGACAATTAATCCCAATACTCTGGGTAAAATTTCAGTTAGCAAGGGAGTTTATAATGCAAAATTGGCCGAATACGTTAAGACAGTCCGATTAATTTTAAAAGAAGTTGATAATGCTTTTTCAGCTAATAAACGCATGAGAGAGCAATTTTTATCTTATCGGCACGCACAAGAAGATTATCAGCATAAATACAAATTACAAAATGGTTTATTAAAATCAGGGTTAATGTCCTATAAAGAGTTATTGGAGAGTAAGGTTTATCTGGATACCCTGGCACTCTCAACAAATCAGGCTAAGCTGGAATTGGCCATGTCACTGGTTATGTTGTATCAAGATTTGGCTGGTGGGTATGCCTGTAGTGACTAAATCAGTTTGCTTTGTAAGACATTGATTTTAAAAGTCGCCAGGCGGGCTAAAATTGCAATTCTCGTCTCTTGAGCTGGTCGATGAGATAAGTTAATTTCGCATTATTGTTATATACCAAGGGAAACTGGTTGGCTATTTTATGAAAAAATTGATGGAATATGGTGGAAAAATAAAAGAGTACTTGCTTCGTTTAAAACCAAAACGCTGGTTTACTCTTACTAATGTCATTATTTTTATCGGTTTTCTTACTGCAATTATCTATGTTTTTTCCTATTTGATCCCTTTTACTGATAATGCGTTTGTAGTAAACAATGTACGTCCGGTTGCGGCATTAACAAGCGGATATATAACTGAGCTTTATGTAAAAAATGGTGATGCAGTGCGTAAGGGACAAAAACTATTTACCGTATTCAAAAAGCCGTATGAATACACAGTTGAACAGCTCAGTGCTGATTTAGCTGGAGCACAGGCAAAGTTGGCAGTATTAAAAGCTACGTACGAACGGGATTTGAAGCTTAGCGGGAATGAGCAAAAAATATATAAAAAGTTGGCGCAAGATGATCAAAAATACCTTAAAGGGTATGCTATAAAATCTGTTTCTCTGATTACCCTGCAAAACTCCCAGCAAGAAACAAAAGCAGCTAAAGATAAATGGCAGGCTTCATTAAAACAACTTGAAATAGATCAGCATCAAATAACAGTTCAGGAGAATGAAATAAAATCCATTCAGGCCCGGTTAAAAAATGCCAAAGTCAATTTGGATTTAACGGATGTTTATGCTCAGGGTAATGGAGTTATTCAAAATTTGTTTTTTACCATAGGAACTCCAGTCAATATCAATCAGCCATTATTCTCATTGGTTGATCAGGATAATATTTATATTCAGGCCAATTTTAACGAGACGGATTTGCGTGATGTGCGCAAGGGCTCAAAGGTATTGATATTTCCAAGAATGTATTTAGGAAGAAAAATATTTCATGGTGTTATTGATTCGGATTATTGGTCCGCGAATAGGCAATTGGTAGATGATCGCACTCAGCTGCAAAATGTTATCAATGAAAATCAATGGATTTTATTGCCCCAGCGCCTTCCTGTTATTATCAAGGTTACTGACCCTGACCCTAAATATCCGCTTCGTGTAGGAGCTAGTGCTTATGTCTATGTCGAAGTTTATTGAATGGATTGATGAGGTTGATCCTTATGCTGTTCAACGAATAGCGCTCTATAAATCACTTTTTATTGCCACCGTTATGGCCTATGTTTATTGGGTATTTCGTCCCACGAATTTTACGGCATTTTTTTCACCATTTTTGCTCGTAAGATTTTATGAATCACCCAGTCTTACCAGCTTTAAAGAGAAAGAACACTTTTTGATTTTTATTGGAGTGGTAGTGGTATTGTTGAGTACCTCATTTTATCTTGTTTACCCATTTCGGGTTGTATTTTTCTTTTTCTCAATTATTGCGTTAGCAAGCGTTTATTTTTATGTGCTAAAAAATTATCTTCCATTGAGGAATGTGACTATGCTCATTATTGCTTCTGGAGCGACAATTTTAAGTACAGAACCTCCTGCAAATTGGCAAATTGTCTACGACATCGTTGGGTCAAGCGCTTTATCTATGATCGCCATATTCATTTGTTTAAGATTCTTCCCCAATCAATATCTCAGTGTATGGAAAAGGGCTTTGGCAAAATTTATTCAATCCCTTGAGCTGGATATTGAAGGTTCTTTTACTCACCGTGGTCCCAAATTCATGCAGGAAGAAATGACTCATTTGGGTATGCTTAGGCAATATCGTAGACTTATCCCCAAAAAATACATGATTTATACTCAGCGAATTTCAATCAACATACGCAACATTCAATTTTCTTTGGATAATCTTTATTATGAAGCCAAAAATGAGGCTTTCTGGCATGGAGTGAAAGAGAATCTTTATACTCTTAGATGTGCGATTAAAACCAACACATCTTGTGGCACTCCTAAAATGTCCATCATGCCTGAGTCAAAATTACAACAATATGTTATGAGATGTTTGCAACAAGCATTTAGCCAATGGAATCAATTATGCATGATACTTCAGCATTGAAGAAAAAACTTGATTATGCTCGATTTATTCATCTAGTCATCATGTTCATGGTTGCCATGCTCATTTTTTTGTTTTCGACTTTTCCCGAAAAGTGGTGGGTATTGATCACCGTCTTGTCAGTAAGTGCGGGTATTGAACCAGGATTGATTATCAGAAGAGCTAAACACAGGATAGGAGGGACACTGTTGGCTCTCATCATTTTGATTCCCTTACTCTATTTATTGCAATTGAACTATCGATTGATATCAATCTTATTTGTTCTGGCGATAGTTGGTTTGAGTGTTGCTACCTTAAACACAAGACGTTACGACATTAGTGTATTTTTTATTACTTTAGTTGTCTTTTTTTTGATGGCACAAACTGAAGAGGCGACATCGCCTCGTGGTCCTTTTGAGATGGTTCTTAATCGAGGCATATGTACACTGTTTGGTGTTTTTATTGTGTTGGCAGGCGATTATTTTTTATTTCAGGCATACCGTTATTCTCATAGGCTTTATTTTTTTCATCAGGTGATAGTTTATGATTTTTTAAATGATATTGTGCGAAAAATAGACGAATCCAATACAGAAAAAATTAATACATTGCTCTTTGTAGAGAAATTACGTGGCCAATTCACCGAGCATTATCTCCCGATATCCATCAGCTCCGAAAATTTGAAACTGGATTTTAAAACAAGTGAACACACTAAAAAAAGAATTGATATTTTTCAAGAAACGATTTGGGAAATACGACGCTTGGTTTTTGCATTATGTATTTCAGAGTTTGTTTTACATTCCTCAACGGCATCTGAACAGCATTTGCAACGATTTAAGTTACTGATGAATAAAGCTCGAACCCATTTTATTCAGTTTGAAGGTCGTTATTAATTAGAAATAGGGAGTACAAATATGTCTCATCCTCATTATAGTGTTTATAACGAGAAGTGCCCATCACAAAATGTACTTGAAGGTATAAGTGATAAATGGTCTATATTGGTCATTAGCCTTTTATCCCAAAAAATATACCGTTTTGGAGAGTTAAAACGTGAAATCGGTGGAATATCACCTAAAATGTTGACGCAAACATTACTGAAATTGGAGCGATATGGCTTTGTCCAAAGACAATCTTATCCTGTTTTACCTATGAAGGTTGAGTATTCATTAACCAGATTGGGTAAGGAATTAAGTGCCATATTGGTTTTACTTACTCGTTGGACTGAAACCAATATGGATAAAATAATCAATGCGGAAAAAACATTTTGCGAACAGAGGCTTGGTTGTCATGCTTGATTTATTGAAACCATTTGATTAAAGTTTCCGAACCTAAATGGTCATGGATATAGGTTAAATAGCGGGTCAACTCCAGAGTATAATCCTCTTCAGAAACAGGGGTATTTTCCCCAATTAAAGGGTCATGATGAAAAAAAATTCCGTTGAGACGGGTATCACAAAACTCATGATAATCTCTGGTGAATAAAAGAAAAGTATGCCACATCTTGTCAATATCAGCCATTTCAGCATGAATGACACAAGAGAAATCCAGATTTTTATCATCAGGATAAAGTAATTTATCTGTTTTATGTTTATGGCAGAGCCAAATAAATTTCATTAATTCATGTAATGCCTCTTCAGCTTGCATGGCTGCAGTTGGGTAATCCATATTATATCTGGTAATAATTTTATGATTTCTGTAATCAAGTAAGTCTTTTAAGTCAGGATGCATGATTATGGGGCTTTGATTAGTATAAGTGTAACGGCACGTTTTTTGGTAACGTGCCATCATTGCAGTTATATCATCCAATACAAGTTCCTGGGCCACACCATCCTCTATTCCTTTTTAGCAGTTTTTTCTGGACAATTTTCTTAATGAGTTTTTCTTTCATAATTCACTCCTTTATTTTATAAAATGAACGGGTTCGAGACTAAAATATTTAATAAAATCAGTCAATTAGTTACCTTTTGGTAACTAGAGGGGATACAGTAAATGAATAAAAGAAATTGGACGGCTTATTATAATTCTACGAAACAAAACACTCTCCCCAGAAAGTCTTTGCTTAAAGCAATTGCAAATTTTGATAAGGAAAAGATCAATCTATCTAAATCGGCAATCGATTTGGGATGTGGTGCTGGTATCGATGTTATGGAACTTTTGCGATGCGGTTGGTCTGTGATTGCCATTGATTCACAATTATCTGCTATAGACAGTTTGCTTTCTTCAGCTCAAGAATTAACATGCGCAAACAAATTAAAAACAATAATTTCTTCATTTGAGGCTTTGGATTCACTCCCTAAAGTAAACTTGATTAACGCCAGCTTTAGCCTTCCATTTCTCAAGCCAGTTTACTTTTATAAATTCTGGAGCGTTATTTTAAAAGGGCTTAAGCCAGGTGGTCGATTTTCTGGTTCGTTTTTTGGTTTTAATGACTTCTGGAACACCAGAACGGATATGACTTTTTTAAATCGGGAAATGATTTGCCATTTGTTTTCCCAATTCAAAATTGAATATTTTCAAGAAGAAGAAAAGGATGAAATGGATGCTTTGGGTTATTATAAGCATTGGCATAAATTTTTTATTGTAGCCAAAAAAATCGCATAAATGGGTAATCATAAAATTGTATGTATTGGCTTAGAAGGCACAATCAAGTTCTTATGAGTTGAGAGTTATATATGAGAGTTATATAAAGGAGAGAGGCGGGGGTGCCAAGAAACGCCAAATAGTAAATTTGGTGCTTCTTGACGACTTAATAGATAGGATAAAAAATTTAAAGTGCGTTTTTAGGGGTATCTATGCCAGCTTCTTCAAAACGACTCTCTGGAACTTTTCTTGAAGGAGGTATTTCTCCACCGGTCATAAAGAAAAGACTAATGGAATCTTTTAAATTTTGTTGATCGTATGTTTCTTTTGAGCTGAACTGCCCCCTAATTTTATTGAGCAGATTGGTAAGTACTTCAGTAGAGCCATGGATGGTTGGAGCATCTACTTCTCTATCAACAATTGGATAAACTGATTGCAGCAATTGCATGTAATCGTACTTTACTATACCACCGAAGCGATTGATTAATTGTGATTTCCTTGCTTGTTCTCCAAAGCGATTACCTTCAGCATCACATTTAGAAGAAACAGCTTCCAAACCACCCATTAATTTAATAATTTCACAGGTGTTTTTAATTTTATCTTCAGTCAGGTATTTGATATTGGTGCTATTCACCAGCAGGAAATGTGGTGCTTGTTCTGAAATGGGGGCATTGTGTTGGACTAAGTACTTGAATAATTGAAGATCCTGATTTTTACAAGCCAATTCAATTGGTGTCTCTTTGTGATAGTTGATAGGATAATCAAAATCAACATGGTGCTTAACCAAAATATCAAGCATTTTGTAGTCAATGTGTTTTTTATTTAATACTCTAGCCAGGGGTGAATCATAAGTGGGGGGGGCGTACTGATTTACAAGCTCAGGATCTTTATCCAGTATAGTATTGACAGTTTCATAATGACCTTCAGATACTGCCTTCATCAATTCACGCAATTCAGCTGATGCTATTTTCATTTCACTTCTACCCATTTTAATCACCTATTTTAAACTATCGCCATAGTATTCTAAAAATCAAACTGGCTGAATCTTAGCATGAAGACTGTATAAATGACAATATTTTTGTTCATTTATTTTACTTATTAATAATTATTTAGATCAATTCAGGTGGTAATTTAAATAAACAACACTTTTTTTTAATTTTGAACAATAAGTTTAATATTTTCTTAATCTTTGTGTTTTATCATACCCCCTGTGAAATATAAGTTGTCAAACATGACAATGCTAAGAGGTAGAGGGTTATATGCAAAACTTAGATGAGATTCTAAAGAAACTGAGAAAAGATCTGAAAAAGACTTCGAAGGAAACGACTGAGAAGCTCAGTGTTTTATCAAAGAAAGTTGCTGAAGATGTGGTTAAGGTATCCAATCAAACGGTTCAAAAAATTAACGAAGTAACCAAAAAATTCACCGTAGATACTACAGTCAGCACTATTGACACCCAAAAAATTTTAGATGATTTTATGAAAAATATACGTTTTTCTCGATTTAAGCAGATTTGGCAAGCAATTGAGAAAACACCGAAATCCAAGCATATATTGTTAAAATCTCTCTTCTTAAAAGGGCTATTGACTCATAATAAACCTCTACTTGAAGAAATTATACGACAAATTGAATTAATACCTTACTCAAGTGATCTGGAGATGCTCGGTGCTTTTAGTCAGGACAAAGCACATCCGCTCTCACCTGAGCTTCTGGAGTTTGTGCAAGAGATGCTTGCCAATGAAAGTGAGAAAGTATTACTCACTATTCTGATGAATGCTTTTCAGTCTATTCCTGAATTGTCTCTTGATAGCAAGACAGGGACTTTAAGCATGAAAACTAAAAAAGCCTTACTGCCTCTTTTAATTGAAAAAGTGGATACTTCGATTGCAAAATCAATCATGTCACAATTAACTGATATCTCATTTGATTCTGTATTACCCGCATTTCGTCCATCGATTGGTGATCCCAGCTATCAGAAAACGAACATAAACTTGAACAAATACTTGTCTCTAGTTGGTAACAAAACAGATATTTCAGAATTTTTAATATTAACGATTGGTCTTTTTACTTCCTTAAAAATTGGAGATAAGGGGTTTTTGCAAGAATTATCGGCTGATTATTTATTTGTTCGATATGATGACTGCTTGCATAAAATAATAGAAAAACTAAAGGAAAAAGAAGTAATAGAACAATTAGGAGAAAAAGAAGTTCAAAAAATTCTGGAAGCTTCTGGAAACCTTAAGCGGTTTAAACCGACAAGTAATAACCCAAGACGATTTTTTGAAACTCGCCTTGCTCAGTACATTAACGGCCTTTCCCACTCAGAAAAGACCATTGAAATTGATTCGATAGGAGAAGATAAAGAGCCTGAAGATGAGGAATTGAGAGATAACACATTGAAGGCATGTAATAAAATTCTGCAATTCTTTTTGGGTGATTGTGGAAGAGTTGATACTCCACGAGAGATGGAACAAAAAATTTGTATCTTTGCCAATGGTTATAAGGATACCTCTAAATTTACCAAGAAAGAAGTCGAATTTATTACCGGTGTATTACATCATGCTGGAGCGCATAAAGGGCGCGATAGGGTTGAGCGGGATAAATTGACGGGCATTAAAGAAAGAAAATTTGAGACTGACTCAGAAAAAGTAGGTTCAGATGTATGGAATTGTGGCGGTGGAGTCATGAAAGGCTGTTCGCCTGTCTTTTATGATGCCCAACGCGACCCCATGCGTAATATGCTAGTGGATTCATCGACTGTTGCGCCTGATAACAAAGAGGGAAAACAATGGTTTTGGAATAATAACCGCCAGTATTCGTCTTACGTAGGATCGATTTCCGGGCATACTTGTAATATTGTAGGTATGTTAGCCAAGTATATGACAGAATATAAAGAAGATCTCGATCTGCAAAACGACATCAATCTTTTTCTTATTCAGGTAATCGGTGTTTATGCCAAGCGTGGTTTTCATGCCATGCTTGAGGTCATTGATGTTCTTCATGATCCTTATGTACAAGACATATTCAAAGGATATGGTGTTCAAGTTAACCTTTATAGCTATTTTAAAGAAAACCCTGAGCTTGCTGGATTCCTGCAGCATGCGATGAATGATGCAACCACTTATACTCAGGCTCTTGTTAATAAGAAGCATGTTAAGGAAGCACTCAAATCAAATTCATTCTTCAGTAAGAAAGACGAAGAGAGTGGAGATAAGAAAAACGACCATACGCCAAAAGATGGAACTGTTTATGGGTGCTAAAGGATAATTTGGGTTCCCATTCCCTAATAGCCTCGGCTTGTCCGAGGCATCAAATTCAGGGAAATTTTGCATTAAGAATATATCTTTTCGAATAAATCACCCCTGGACAAGATTGATTTTTGCTCTATTGTCTAGCTCGTTTTTAAATTTTTTTAAAGACAAGCAACTTCTCTTCTCTATAGGTTTCGTGGCTTTCATAATAGACCTATAGCTTGTACTTCGTTGTATGTGTTGATGCACTCTTTTGCCGAGACGAATAGACTGCTTTGCATAACCTGTTATTTTTATTTTACTGCCGCGTTGCGAACTTTTCTGTGGTGCTTATTTAAAGACGTTTGCCCCTTGTCCTGAAACAAAATAAACAGGTTATGCCAGAGGCTTAATGCTAATAAATGCCACTCTGGTAGGGTGTATACAAGTGCTTTAAACATATTCATCAGTTTTTTGATGACCATCAATTGAGCTGTTGATAAATTGAATTCGAACAGATAAAAAATCTGCAGATATGTGTTTCATAGTATTATCCACTATCAAGTTGGTAGTAGCAACAGGTAGACAAGTGGGTACGCATGGTTAATAGTCGCTGGCTGAAAACATTTTTATCCGGAAATTTTGACACTTTTCCTGGCTGAAATTCGAGTACAATAAAGAGACGATACCATTTATGTGCTCTGTCGATTATGCGAAGGGATTTATTTTATCATCTTCCAGGGCTAAGGTTTTTTCCAAAGTTGTTATACCATCTGATGCAGATTTCATTTTATGGAAAAACCCAAAACTACTTTCCTTCGCTTCACCAAGATCTTTTTTGTCGTGAATAGTCACTTTTAGGGTATCACCAAATTCTTCAGTAAACTCTGGTGAATTAACGTATTCAGCCAGTTTAAGTTTGAACATGGCAAGACAGGCTTTGAGTTCCTCTTCATTCCATTTTATGGCATGTTGGTTAATAGGGTGAGTTTTATTCTTTGCAATTAAATCAAACATCAAACCAGGTTCGGGCCCTCTAAGAGGAACACCGGCGATATATTCCATGTCAGGATCACCCCTGCCCCACATATGCAAATGAAGCATACTGGGTTCTTCTTCACTTCCAATGAGAGTTACTCCTGTCCCTTTGTCGAAAGACTGGGAGTTATTGCCAAGTTGAGAAAACTGCACAATAAGCCCTAATTTTTCATAGACTTGGGTCATCAAACTTGCAACGTCATTCAATCCGCGTTGTTCAGATACAGTATAAGGGCGGTTAAAAGCAGATGAAAGGGTTGAATCACCCTCATTCAGATATCGAATAATGATACGATAACCTCTACAATCAGTAGGGTTAAGAATCACAGAGTAATGATATTTATTTCGGACAGTGATAACTGCGATTGAGGTGCCTGCCCGAGTATAATCAATTGACCAATGGCCAGGGGAGTATTCATGTTTTAAAAATTCTTTTTTTCCTCTCATTACAACCTCATTGTGATTTACACTTTTTTTTGCCCAACATGTGCCTGATGTCAGCGGGATATAAAACAAAATTAAAATAAAGACACTTATAGAAAAATTAAAACAACTATATCCCAGAATGGGTTTTAATAGCAAAGTGTTACTGGTTTTACAGTTTGTCATTAATATGGCAACTTTTAATTTGATAATAGCTTTCAAGATGATATTGTATTGTAAAATACTTAACTTAATATTAAGAAACATAAATTTTATAAAGGGGGAATGATCGGCCAGTGCCGAATTTTTTTGATTTTTTTCAAACTCTTAATAATTCCTTAATTTGTATGTGATATCTTAATTAAGAGTTGTTAAAAGGGGATTTCAGATGGATATCCACAGTACCTACAAAATGTTAGCTAAAATGCAAGGGAACAAAGAGCTAAGCAGTCATAAAATTGCTGAAACTGAGCAAGCTGAAGCGGATACTGTTCCACAGTTAAAACTTCAAGCTGAACCAGAAGCAAAACCTGATATGCAAAATATTTTATCTAATATGTTAGGGATATCATCTAATAAAAAGCATTCTCCAATGGATTAAGTCCGGGGTATTAACACTTAGGATATCTATTTTTGGTTAACCCCTTCGTGTTTGCAATATTCAATTGCATAAAAATTAATCTTAGTTTAAGTTTCTTAAAAGTATCAACGTGCACAAGCTGTTTTTTAAGTATATACTTTTTTTAAAGGATGATTTTTTGAGGTTTAAAAATGGCAGGTGGATTTTCAGCAACGAGCCACTGGCGTGACTCAGCGAGAAGCGCGCGGTTTTTTGTAGTTGATGCGAGGGCCGCATTCCCAATATTTTTATTTCTAATGCATATAAGAGTATGGACAGGTGTTTTGGTCTTAGTTTCTGCAATTTTTTTTGGGATAATTGAACATTATGGTTTCACTGTCCCGGTTTTTTTACGCTGGCTCAGAAGTTTTTTAGCTGGTTCAGTTAGATCTGCTAGACCTTGGTGGAGATAAATGGAGCGAGATATTAGCAAGTGTATGGCAAAGATTGCAGCAAGCATGAATGCGAAATTTTACCTGAACGATAGATTTGTAAGTTTTGATGAAGTTTTTTCAGAAACGGGTTTGCTACCGGCCATTGCCAAGAGAGCGGATCAATTGTGTTCCTTGTGTTTGGGTTATGGTTTGGGAGCAACTTATGACGAGTCTGAAGGGGCGTTACTAGGTATTAGAGTGGTTTTTGATGAAGTGACGCCGAATGTATTACGTTTGTTATGTATGACGGATGTTATGAATGAGCTTATTCAAGGGGGCCCAAGCCGTGATTATACTCCCCTGGATGAGTTAATGTATGATTAGTTGTTTGTAAAGAATTAGAAAGTTTTATTGGACCAAGATATATTGAAAGATATATTTTGATATATGTAAAGTAAGAGATTTAGCTCAGGAGTGGTAATAATGGGTAATAATACTGATGACAGTGCACGAAATCCATTTGGTTTTTATACGCCACCTCGTGTTAAAGAGATAGGTGAACCTGATGTAACTGATGCTACTCTAGGCAGTGTCTATAGTGAAATTATTTCACCGGTAAAGGATTGCATTTTGACTGTTGCAAAGGCTGTTAGCTTTAATCCCGGAGGGAAAGATAACACGGATGCAGTTGAGGTGTTAACAGAGCTCAATACAAAAGTAGAGAGAGCCGCCTTAAATCAACCGATTTTAACAACAAAGACAGAAAGAATGTTTGGTGCTGCTGAATCTGAAAAATCGTCTGAGCCACCAAGCCATGATGAACGTGGTTTCAAATTATCATCTTGAAAGATTAATTTCATTTCAGTGATTTTTATAAATGCTGTTATACTTTCTTTATATTTCCCCTAATTCTTGGTTCCCATAAGTATTGAAGTTATGAAAGATCAACTCTCGGATGAACAAAAAGAAACCATTCTAAAGGCCTTAAACGATGCTATTGAAAAAGGTCCATGGGATAAATCCAATTTCTTAAGGGTAATTGGTAAAAAGTTAATTGCAATTCGAGATCGTTTTTTAAAACGGATAGGTGCCGCTAGTCAGGCCAAGTTAAAAGCAGAGTCTCATCTTGCAAATCGAATTGCCTTAAGGAGTGGTCAGCAGGAAATATATGTTTCATTATATTCCTCAGATGGAAGCAATCTTCAGTCCTGGGAGAAAATAGTGGGGAGTTTGCCCCGACAAATGATTTCACGACCTATTTACGCAGATGAAGAAGACATAAAAGCGATATTAAAAACAAAAGAAAATAAACAAAATGAAGCGTATGTGGCAATTTACATCAGTCAATCAGATATCTTGCATTTATCCGCTGATAAGGCTCCGGTAGATAAATTAGGTAAACCGTTATTAACGCTTAAAGATAAATCCATCAGTCTGGAAAACATCAGCCGCTTTGTTCATGTGAGTGGCGTATATCGATACTCCAATGGCCGTCTAATTAAAAATGCATAGGCCGTTTCGGTTTTCCTTATAATGATTTCGAGCGTGTTAAAAATTTATTTCTACTCTAACTGTCTTTACGCTTTATTTAATCATCCTTGTATTCATATTTTGATATAGTACACGAAAATCTCGCAAAAATAGCTCTGAGCAGTATATACTTGATATATAGAATCTATTAACTAATTGTATATAGAGATGGCACAACAACAGCAGCAATCAGGTTCAGATAATTCCATGGCGCCAGTATGGATCGTCATACTGTTATTTATTACTGCTTATTTTGTTTGGGCACTGGCTCATCAGTACATTGTTAGTTTTGTATTTACTATCAATATCTGGCAAGCAAGATTAGTTAATTTGTTTTTAAATAATCAACTCTTGGCCAATCAAATTTATCTGATGCAAACACTTGATCCTAACACTGTCAATTGGGATCAAATGGTGACTGTAATGCGTGCGGTCGGTGATTATATGCGTTACCCGGTTATTTGTATCCTGGTAGTGTTAGCCTTTGTTCTTTATAACTCAAATGTGACTTTAAAATATCGCAAAACCTATGATATGAAAAGTTTGCGGGCTCAGGAACAATTTAATTGGCCAGCCATCATGCCTATAGTTAAGGAGGATTTGGTTAGTCAAGACGTCAATAAAGGGCCTTGGGCAATGGCTTTAACACCCATGGAATTTGCGCGAAAATATAATTTATTGAGAAAGGACGACGCGTTATTGGATAATCCTGTGCCTGGCGAAGAGATGACAGCGGGGATTCGGCGTGGCGATGCCAAACGAGTATTTACCATGCAATTGGGTCCTTATTGGGATGGTTTTGAACGTTGCTCTCCTCAGGCTTACGCATTGTCTGCCGTATTTATGGCAAGAATGAATAGAGATAGAGACGCAGCAAATAATATCCTTAAAGTTTTAGATAAAACATTTGTGGATGGGAAACCTGATTTTTCTGTTGCAAGGCCAGTAATGAAAAAATACCAAAACTCAGAGTTGGTTCAGGAAGTAGTAGCCAAACATGCTTATGTGCTCACAGTGATTGCTTCTTTGCTTGAAGCAGCACGAGAAGATGGTGTGGTTCCCAGCTCAGAGTTTTTATGGCTCAAACCAGTCGACAGACGTTTATGGTATATGTTGAATTGTGTAGGCAGGCAAACTCCATACTCTGAAGTTGCAGGTCCTTTCGCACATTGGAAAGCTGAAAAGGAAATGGGAAGACGCTCTTTGGTGCCAATGATAGATGAAGCGATTAGAGCTCTGGAAATTGCAGTAAAAGAGGTGAGATTAACACCACGTCAAATGGAGGAATTAGAGCCATGATGCGGGGTATTGATTCTCGTCATGAATTAGATCCAACCCTTTTACTTAGGGATACACGTACTTTTACGCAGCGGTTGGCAGATTTTTTTGCAGATCCGACCAATATTTCTATTGTTCTTATTTCATTAGCAGCTGTTTCATATTATTTCTCTGAAGCGGCAACATTTTTGTTGATTATGGGGGGCATATTTTTTCTTTATAGCTATACCCGAAAGCAAAAGTTGCCATTTCGATTGCCCCAAATTTCGCGCGCGAAGGATTACAACGATTTGAAACCGGGTATTAATAAACCGAATATAGCTCGAGGTATTACCTTTTTTGGTAATGACAGAAAGACCGGTGAGGAACTTTGGTTTGCTAACGATGATATGCGTACCCATGCGTTAATTTTCGGTTCAACAGGTAGTGGTAAAACAGAAACTTTGGTTTCTCTGTCATATAATGCCCTGGTACAGGGGAGCGGGTTTATCTACGTTGATGGTAAAGGAGATAACTCTCTGTATGCTAAAGTCTTTTCTATGGTAAGGAGCATGGGGCGTGAAGATGATTTGCTCTTAATCAACTTCATGACTGGAGCGCGCGATATTGTCGGTCCGCAGGAAAAAAGACTTTCCAATACACTAAACCCATTCTGCCAAGGCTCTTCCAGTATGCTAACTCAGTTGGTAGTCAGTTTGATGGGATCTTCAGGCCAATCATCTGATGGTGATATGTGGAAGGGACGGGCTATAGCTTTCGTAGAAGCATTAATGCGTTTATTGGTGTATATGCGTGATGAAGGGGCAATTCTTCTTGATGCGAATACTATTCGAAATTATTTTGATTTGCAAAGACTGGAATCTATTGTAATTGATAAAGTTTTTCCCAGAGATGATCAAGAAAGCGTCAATATTGAAACCATTCCAAAACTAGTAACGGATCCTTTAAGAAACTATTTAAATACCTTGCCTGGGTATAATAAAGAGAAAAAGGGGAAACAGGTATCCCAAGTTTTGGAGCAACATGGTTTTATTACCATGCAGCTGGTAAGAAGTTTCTCATCTCTGGCAGATACTTATGGTCATATTATTCGTACCAATTTAGCAGAAGTCGATTTTAAAGATGTGGTACTCAACAGACGTATATTAGTGGTTTTATTACCCGCTCTGGAAAAATCACCGGATGAATTATCTAACCTTGGCAAGATTATTGTTTCATCATTAAAAGCTATGATGGCGGCAGGTTTAGGTGAAGAAGTAGAGGGTGATTATCGTGATGTTATTCTAAGAAAACCCACGAATGCCCCAACTCCTTATATGTGCATTCTTGATGAGTACGGTTATTACGCAGTACAAGGATTTGCGGTAGTGCCTGCGCAAGCTCGTTCTCTA
Source organism: Legionella pneumophila subsp. pneumophila str. Philadelphia 1 (assembly GCF_000008485.1). NCBI lineage: Bacteria > Pseudomonadati > Pseudomonadota > Gammaproteobacteria > Legionellales > Legionellaceae > Legionella > Legionella pneumophila. The sequence continues at coordinate 483,435 of NC_002942.5, forward strand.
GGATTTTCTGCTATTTTTGCTGGACAAGACTTACCTGCATTCCAAAAAGCATCCAAAGAAGAGGCAGCTTCCATTGGTGCAAACACAAACATTAAAATATGTATGAAACTGGAAGATCCTACCGAAACCTGGGATTTCTTCACTAAAACAGCTGGCGAAGCTTATGTTACAAAAGTGGATTCGTTTCAAACCAAAGAAACCAGCATAGCAAACAGCTATATGGATACTAAAAGCTCTTCTTTTGAAAAGAGAGCTCGGGTAGATCTCCTTGATTTAAAAGAGCAAACCGAAGGTGAGGCGCATATATTTTTCAAATCGAAAATTGTTCGTGCTCGTATGTTTTATGCCAATCCAAAACCGGTTAAGCAATTGAAAATTAACCAATTTTTAAAAGTAGAGCCGCCGCCAGATGATTATTTAATGAAGCTACAGAAACAATTGGCTTCTTTCCAGAGCATTCTTGAAAGTGGTGACTTGAGTATCAATAAGGCAGTCGAGAACGAAGAAATCACTCTCATTAGTAAGGCATTAAAAGAATCTACTATCGTAGAGCCAATTGAACGAGGCGTTGCTGCTTTAATTGCATTTCATGGTCAAAATGAACCCGAGCCTGTGGAAGATATTGTAGAGGAAGAAGTTGAGGGGGCATTAACTATTTTCAGCAAACTACGAATTGACCCTAATGCTCCTCCAATATTAGTCGCTGACAAAGAAGTTTTCTCTGAGCCATTATTACCAATTAATGAAACACGAAATCAAATGATAACGATTGAGCGTTTGGCAGGGGCTAAAGACAAATACGCTGGTACAGTAGCTAATGAATTAATCAAAGATTTTCAAATAGCGACTAGCTATCCTCCTGAAGAAAGGGATGTGATTGATGTCCAAGAACTTACTGGTATCATAAGAGATTTATCAGCTAAAATTTCCGCAGAACGTGAGAAAGCCAATAAAAAGGCTGCAGAGGAATTAACATAAAGACTCAGTCGGCAATTGGAGGTAGAAGTGTTCCTGTGCTATTGGGCATGAAGAGAGCTCCATATGTAAGTTACTCTGAGTTTTTTATAATCCGGGCAGTGACGTTGTTTCTTTAAACTTTGATCTATCAGGTTGATATTCTGTGTGGTTCCTCTTTGGGAGAACTTTTTGTATTCTGAATTAACAGGGTAATTATCAGTTTACTCATAGATTAATTTGGCATATGTTGATTTGCCTTAATTAGTCAACCCCATCTGAAATAAATAAATTATTTAAAAAAATGGCAATTTTATTAAATTCATTGTAACGTAATGATTTGTATGTTTTTATTATCAAATGGAATGTTTGAGATAGTTAGACATAGATAACACAATTAGTCTATTTTCAAAGATGGGGATAACAGGTGAGATCACTTCGTACTAACTACATCTATGTATTGTTTAAAACAACTGGATTATTATTCTTATTGTTGCTGAGTGCTTGTAATCGTTCTGGTTATATCCCTGAGAATGAAGTGCCCAAATTACCATGCCGTGTTGATGGTGCATGCGATGCAACAATAATAAAAATGATGACTGATTTAAATAAAAAAGGGATTAAAGTTGCATCAGTAGGCCAAAATTATTTAATTAGTATTCCTGCTAGCGCTCTGTTTGCTGATCAATCTCCTCGGTTAAATTGGGCTTCCTATAGCCTTTTAAATGAGATCGCGGCGTTTCTTAAACAATTTCGTAAAATTGCTATAACGGTAACCAGTTACAGTAGTAAATATGTGTCGGTAAAAAGAGAACGAGCATTGACATTGGCGAGATCAAGAGTAGTAAGTGAATACCTATGGTCTCAGGGGGTTGATAGCAGAATCATCTTTACACAAGGCTTAGGTAGTGATAAACCTATAACTAGTTATACTCTTGGTGGTGATAGATCACCTAATGCCAGGGTGGAGATCACATTTAGGCGGGCTGTGGCATAATTGAGGTAAAAATGAGTCGAGAAACATGGGCTTTAATAAAACGAAATAAGAATTTTAATGTCCATATTTACAGACGTGGCTTAACACTGCTAATTCTTTCTCTTGGATTGAGTTGTGGTTTGTCTGGGTTGATTTATTATGTTCATATGCATGAACCTGAGCGAGATTTTTATGCAACCAGCGGCATAACTCCTCCTATCCAGCTTAAGCCTATGTCGACTCCTAACATGTCATCTGAAGCATTGCTTCCGCCGGATCCACCAGATGAAGATTCACAAAGGATTATACCGCAATAATTTTTAGAGGATATTATGGCTGAAGATGCCTTAACTGTAGTTGCATTAAGAAATAAGTTTTATAAAGACAGTCAACGCAAAGTCATTTTGGCGTTATTGATTGCTATTGTGGTAAATGTGGTCTTGGCATCGCTTGTTGTCTATATGATTACTCATCCACCTGCTCCAAAGTACTTTGCAACAAGTATTAACGGTCGTATTACCCCTTTATTTCCTTTGGATGAACCAAACCAATCGGACTCCGCTGTACTACAATGGGCTAATCAGGCAGCAATTGCCGCATTTACCTATAATTTCGTAAATTATCGCGATGAGCTACAGGCTTCTTCCGGCTTTTTTACTGCGGAAGGCTGGGACCAATTTTTAGGTGCATTAGAGCAATCCAATAACCTTGATGCGGTTAAAGCGAAAAAATTAGTTGTGTCAGCAGTAGCAACCCGAGCCCCAATCATTTTGCAAAAAGGTGTGCTCAATGGTAGGTATTCCTGGAGGGTACAAATGCCAATATTAGTCACCTATCAAAGTGCCAGTGAATTTACACAACAAAATAACGTAGTAACAATGTTAATAACTAGAGTTTCAACGTTGAATTCGCCTAGAGGGATAGGTATTTCACAATTTGTTGTTGGACCTGCCAGCGGTGGGGTATCCTAGTGATGAAGAAATATGATCAATTATGTAAATATTGTTTGGTGATAGGCTTGACATTCAGTATGTCATGCAGTATCTATGCGGCTGATCAATCAGATGATGCTCAGCAAGCGTTGCAGCAACTGCGAATGCTACAACAAAAATTATCACAAAACCCTTCCCCTGATGCACAGTCAGGAGCCGGTGATGGCGGTGATAATGCAGCTTCTGATTCAACACAACAACCTAATCAATCCGGTCAGGCCAATGCTCCGGCTGCAAATCAAACAGCAACTGCGGGCGGTGATGGGCAGATAATTAGTCAAGATGATGCCGAAGTTATTGATAAGAAAGCATTTAAGGATATGACACGCAACTTATATCCCTTAAATCCTGAGCAAGTAGTCAAATTAAAACAAATCTATGAAACTTCTGAGTATGCCAAAGCTGCAACGCCAGGCACTCCACCTAAGCCTACAGCGACATCACAATTTGTTAATTTGTCTCCAGGATCAACACCACCAGTAATAAGATTATCACAAGGTTTTGTGTCTTCTTTAGTATTCCTGGACTCAACAGGAGCTCCTTGGCCTATTGCTGCATATGATTTGGGCGACCCCTCTTCATTTAATATTCAATGGGATAAAACCAGTAATACTTTAATGATTCAAGCTACGAAGCTATATAACTATGGCAATCTAGCAGTAAGGTTAAGAGGATTAAATACTCCTGTAATGCTTACCCTTATTCCCGGGCAGAAAGCCGTGGATTATCGAGTGGATTTGCGAGTTCAAGGTTATGGCCCTAACGCTAAAAGTATGCCAACCGAAGAAGGCATTCCTCCATCAGCCAATGATTTGCTTCTTCATGTGTTAGAAGGAGTTCCTCCACCTGGAAGTAGGCGTCTGGTGGTTAGTGGAGGAGATGCTCGAGCTTGGTTATCTAATGAAAAAATGTATGTTAGAACGAATCTCACTATATTGTCGCCGGGCTGGTTAGCCAGCATGACTAGCGCAGATGGAACGCATGCTTACGAAATGCAAAAGTCTCCGGTTTTATTAGTGTCTTGGCATGGAAAAGTCATGCAACTCAAGGTAGAAGGGTTATAAGCAAATGGCGAGCAAAAAAGAAAATCTAAAGTCACTGTTTTCCAATACTCGGACTCGAGTAATTATCATTTTTACAGCAGCTTTATTAATCATTGCAGTAGTAATAGGTTTTTTTAAAATAAGGGGTGCTACTACCGGTTCGATTGCTGCAGCTGAAGTTTCTACAGTGCCGGGAGGAATTCAATCTATTCCAGGAGTTTTAGATCCAACCGCTCAATATGCCAAATTGCAAGAAGAACAAAATATAACCCAGGCACAAGTCGCTGAAAAAACAGGTGGGAGTGCTATTCCAACGATTATCCGTACTCAAGCATTGGGGGAAGGAGTTGGTGTTATTGGCTCTCAAAGTGGAGTAGGTTTCGCTGCTTTAGCACAAGAAGAGTTAGGTGGTCCTCAACGAAGTTTATGGATACAAGAATTACAAGATGGCAGTTGTAGCAAATCTGTGATTACAAAAGTTGTGAATCAGGGAGCCCAATTAACTGATTTGAAAGCTGCTTGTAGCTGTGTCCAGTTAAAAGATAGTGGGTACGGTTTGCAGGAACTAGAGCAAGTCTGTGAGTGTAAAGAATTAAAATCTGCTGGTTATAATGCAAGGCAGTTGAAGGAGGCAGGTTATAGTGCCGGTCGACTAAGAAATTGTGGATTTGATGCTTGTGAATTACGTAATGCAGGCTTTACAGCACAAGAAATGAAGGATGGAGGTTTTTCTGATGGAGAATTAAAAGGAGCCGGGTTCTCTGATGCTGAAATTGCAAAAGCAAGTGGTTTACCAGATGGTATAACTGCAGATGATGTGCGCAAAGCAGGATGTGGAGCTGCTGCATTGGCCAAATTGCGTCAGGCAGGGGTTAGCGCGTCTGCGATTAGAAAAATAAGCGGTTGTACCGCTGAGCAGTTAAAAGCAGCAGGTTATACCGCTAAAGAATTAAAAGATGCAGGTTTCAGCGCTGCGGACTTAAGACGAGCGGGCTTTTCTGCTGCAGAATTAAAAGATGCTGGATTTACTGCAAGAGATTTGTTAAACGCTGGATTTACACCGGCTGATCTTGCAAAAGCAGGATTTTCTGATGCTCAAATCAAAGCTGCTCAGGCAGAGCTTCCGCCTGGGATTACTCCGCAAGATGTGAAAAATGCTGGTTGTGATGTGGAGGCGCTGAAAAAGGAAAGGGAAGCAGGAGTTAGTGCCGCTTTAATTAGACAATATGCAGGATGTAGCGCACAGGCTCTCAAAGCTGCCGGATTCACTGATGCGGATTTAGCAAACGCAGGATTTACTCCAGCTCAAATCAGTGCAGCAACTCCTTTGAGTGATGCGGAAATAAAGGCGGCTGGCTGTGATCCAGATAAACTGAAAAAATTATTTTCAGCAGGCGTATCTGCGAAACGTATCAAAGAACTCAATGGTTGTAGTGCAGAAGCTTTAAAAGCTGCGGGTTATGACGCACAGTCCTTACTTGCTGCAGGATTTACCCCTCAAGAATTGCTTGCGGCAGGATTTACTCCAAAGCAGTTGGAAGATGCTGGATTAAATCCTGTATCCATTATTGCAGACGGGCGTGTTGCAGATTGCAGCGTAGAGTCATTAAAAAAAGCGAGAGCAGCTGGTGTTAGCGCTTTGACAATAAAGCAAACATTAGGATGTTCCGCTGCAGCATTGAAAGCAGCTGGTTATACTGCAAAAGAACTGAAAGACGCTGGGTTTACTGCAGCTGAATTAAAGGCAGCGGGTTTTAGTGCGAAAGAATTAAAAGATGCCGGTTTTACAGCAAAGGAATTGCGTGATGCAGGTTTCTCAGCCCAGGAATTGAAAGATGTGGGTTTTAGTGCAAAAGATCTAAAAGACGCCGGTTTTTCTGCTGCTGAATTAAAAGCGGCTGGATTCACTGCTGCTCAGTTAAAGGCTGCTGGGTTTTCTGCAAAAGATCTAAAAGATGCTGGTTTTTCTGCAGCGGAATTAAAAGCAGCCGGATTTAGCGCAAAAGAATTGAAAGATGCTGGTTTTAGCGCCTCGGATTTGAAAAATGCCGGATTTAGCGCAAAAGAATTGAAAGATGCTGGTTTTAGCGCCTCAGATTTGAAAAGCGCAGGATTTAGTGCATCAGAATTAAAGAATGCTGGATATTCGGCTGATGAGCTAAAAAAAGCCGGATATACCTCAGCTGAGCTGAGAAATGCTGGATTTTCTCCACAAGAATCAGCCGTTGCAGGGTTACAAGGGCCTGATTTGCAACAACTCGACTCAAGTATCACAGGAATTCCCTCAATTCCTGGCGCTACTCCAAGACCAACAACCAGTGATGCTGCCTCAAGTGCTGAGCAACTTCAGGCTATTTTACAAAAGCAAAATGAGCAATTGGCTGAGCAAAAATATCAGCAAGAAATTCAGCAAAGAACTTCTGACATGCTCACGGCAGCGACTCAGCTGGTTCAAGATTGGAAGCAAGTTGAAACCCAGGTGTATACAGAAGGTACAGAGGAAACTAAAACATCTGGTGGTGAAAGTGCTGTTCCAGGCACAGGTACAGGCACAGGCTCTAATAATCAACCAGTAGATCAAGGCGCAGTTAGTGCTCAGAATCAGGCTATTATCAAAACGGGTGATATTATGTTTGCGGTTCTGGATACTTCTGTGAATAGTGATGAACCTGGTCCAATATTGGCGACTATTGTTACTGGTAAGCTAAAAGGCTCAAAATTAATAGGAAGCTTCAACTTACCGTCCAATGCGGACAAGATGGTGATTACCTTTAATACAATGTCAATTCCAGGAGCAGAAAAAACTATATCCATCTCAGCTTATGCAATTGATCCAAACACGGCAAGAACAGCCCTAGCCAGTAGAACTAATCATCACTATTTAATGCGATATGGTTCCCTGTTTGCTTCTTCTTTCTTACAAGGATTTGGAAATGCATTCCAGTCGGCAAATACAACAATCACCATTGGGGGTACTGGCGGTGGTAATAATATTACTGTAGCTAATGGTGTTGGTCGCTCAACTTTGGAAAATGCGGTTATAGGATTGGCTACCGTTGGAAAGGCATGGAGTCAACAGGCGCAACAATTGTTTAATACACCAACAACTGTGGAAGTTTATTCTGGTACAGGTTTGGGTATTTTATTTACCCAGGATGTTACAACAATTTAATTTGATGGCGGATAATGATGGCAGAGCACGATCAAAATAATGATGAATATAAATTTGCAGAACTTGACTCATACGATATGGATCAGGCTGGTGAATCGGATCTCGATTCAGAAGCCTCGTATCAATCTGGGAAAGAGGGATTAACAAAGAAAAAAGATATTAAGCGAAATGCTCTTATTGCTATTGGGGCAGTTGTATTTATAATGGTGATGTATAAAATAATTGGTTGGATGTTTTTCTCAGACAAATCCAGCCAAGTAACCTCAAAGCCCGCTATTCCTCCGGTGACACAGGTAGCAACACCACAACCTGTACAGACAATACCAACCACCACTCCCATACAACAAGTTCAGCCTACGACTATTATTGAAGATGACCCCGATCTAAAGAAGAAAGTTTCAGCAATAGAAATGACACAGCAGAGTCTTCGTTCTGAAGTCAATGCCCTTAGTGAGCAAATTAATGCAGTAAATAATAATATCAAAAATTTAAATGCTCAAATTGTAAATCTGAATCAAATTATTGGTAATATGTCAAATCAAATTGCTAGACAATCAGAAGTGATTAATGTCTTAATGGCACGTACAACACCTAAGAAAGTTGTAAAAGTGTCTCGGCCAATAGTTCAAGCAAGAATTATTTATTACATACAAGCAGTAATTCCAGGTCGGGCTTGGCTAATTGGCTCAAATGGTTCTACACTTACAGTTAGAGAGGGATCAAAAATTCCAGGATATGGAATGGTTAAATTAATTGATTCTTTGCAAGGTCGTATTTTAACAAGTTCTGGACAAGTGATTAAGTTTAGTCAAGAAGATAGTTGAGGCGTATATGGCTGATCCGACTTGTACTGGCGGCACAGTAGCATGCTGGATAGTGAGTCAAGCTAACATATTAGCTAATATTGCTAATCAGTTGGAGCCTGTTCAAAGGCTGATTACTGGAGGCGCTTATTTGATTGGGTGCGCTTTTATATTTAAGGCAATTTATAGCTTAAAGGTTTATGGAGAAGCCAGGACAATGATGTCGAGTAATACGAGTATCAAAGAGCCGGTGATGTATTTGATGGTAGGTGCATTACTTATCTATTTCCCGTCATTGGTTTCCTCCGTACTGCAAACGACTTTTGGTTATAGCAATCCATTAGCCTACTCAGGAGGTGTGAGTAGTGGAAGCGATACTATTTCAGCCTTATTTGGTAGTGGCAGTCTAGTAGGCAGACCTTTGGTGATGATTATCCGGGTTATTGGTCTAATTGCATTTGTAAGAGGGTGGGTATTAATTGCGCGTTCCGCGTCGCAGGGGCAACCTCCAGGAGGTACAGGTAAAGGTTTGATTCATGTATTTGGGGGAATATTGGCAATCAATATTGTTGGTACAGTTGATATGATTAACAATACTTTATATGGTACTTAAGCTAATTTAAAAACAGGAGAGAATTGTGAACATTAAGGTTATCCATAAATCAGGTTATAAACACTGGCTAGTAAGCGCAGCTTGTTTGGCTTTATTGACTCTAATTTGTCAGGATGCTGCAGCAGGTGTATCGTTAGGTAAAATGGCATCACAAATTACGGGTTCATTTACAAGTCTTACTAAATTGATTACAGCGGGCTCTTACTTGGCTGGATTGGGTTTTTCTATTGGTGCTATTATGAAATTTAAGCAGCACAAGGATAACCCTACTCAAATTCCAATTGGAACACCAATAGCTTTGATATTTATCGCTGCGGCATTATTATTCCTTCCTTCTATTTTAGGAGTGGCCGGAGTAACTATGTTCGGTGGTAGTGGCGGTAAAACTGCTGGACCTACTGGAACAATATATAAGACTAATTAATAGAGAGATTATTTATATTATTTGGGTAAAGAGAATACCGCTTTACCCAATTTAATTTATAGGCTTTTTATTGTGTTAAATAGTAAATTTAAATGATTGTCTCTATTAATATGGTCAAATATCTTTAAGCTGGCTTAGTCAGTAGTTAAGGATAGAACACATAATTTTTTGAAAATTGACTGAATGTGAACCAAACTATGGCGGATAATCAACAACGATGTGAGCTAAAACTAATTGCTTCACCAGGTTCCTGGCGTTTATATTCTGCCAGAAAAATTGATGAGCGATTCAAATCCTATGAGCAAAAAATCTTTCAGCGAGATAGGTATACTTGTCAATTTTGCGGGTTTCAAGCCCGATTATACCAAGACATCGTGAATCTGGATGGTGATTATACAAACAATAGGTTATCAAATTTAGTTACAGCTTGTTGTTTTTGTGCGCAATGCTTTTTTGTTGAGTCAGTTGGAGTTGGTGGTTATGGTGGAGGTACTTTGATCTACCTGCCAGAATTAACCCAAGCTGAACTAAATAGCTTATGCCATGTTCTTTTTTGTGCTATTACCAATGATACCGGATACAAATCCAGTGCACAGAATATTTATAGAAGCTTTAAATTTCGCTCGCAAATTGTTGAAGAAAAATTTGGTGAGGGCACAAGTGACCCTGCAATATTTGGGCAATTAATGATTGATTCTGGTGTGAATAGTGAAGAAATAAGAGAGAAACTTTTTAAAAATATAAGGCTATTACCCTCTAGGGCAAAATTCAGGAAGCAAATAGAGAAATGGGCTGCCAGTGCTTTAGAAGAAATTGCAGATTAAACAGTAAAAGTACTATTAATAATTGAGGACAAAGGATGGCAAATTGGTCAGAATCGTTTTTTGAAGGCGTCGATACTTTCTTTGCCTGGTTAAGTACTTCCTTGAAGCAAACTACAGAGTCTTATATAGATTTGGAAACGGCGGATAGCCCTACCGTATTAGTTAATCATGATGGATCATTACTGTCGGTATTAAAAATTGAAGGGATTACTGGATTGGCAGGCCCTGAAGAGTTTGAACGACTCGTTGAAGGTTTAGCCAACTCATTTCAAGCTGCTATGGGTAGACCTGGTCATGCGCTACAAGTTTATTTTAGCCATGATAAGCAAAACATAGTAAAAATGATCAAGGATATTTATGACCCTGCGGAAGCAACAGCAAGTCGTCTTGAACTTAATTTAAGAGATTTATTTGAGGAGCGGGTCAATTATTTATCACAATATTGTGCAGAGGAGCGTGTTTATTTTGTTTTGTATACAAGACCATTTAACTTGGCGAGCGATCAGTTAAAAGCTGCGAACAAAGCAAAAATGAAGATGATCAAGGATACAAAAGCTCCTCCATTTAAAAACACACAAACGATTTTTGCGGCTGTTCCGGAAATAAGAGATACACATGATGCTTATGTGCGTGCAATTCTAAATGATTTGGATGCCCTTAATGTGATAGCTAAGTTGCTTGAGGTGCACGATGCAGTACATGCCATTCGCATGACAGGTGATCCTGATTATACTGCAGATGATTGGCGCGCAACTTTACCTGGAGATAAAATACCTGTTCGCGAGCTGAATAATTTTGAGGGGGATCCTTCTGATTTATTATGGCCGCCGTTGTCCAGGCAGGTTTTGCCAAGAGATGCAGAGATTATTGATTTACGCACTGTCCGAGTGGGCGATAAAATTTATGCTTCAACCTATATTGATTTGTTTCCAAAGGATGTAAGACCATTTATTAGTTTATTTTCTCGTATTCTTCCTTCACATGTGCCCTGGAAAATTTCTTTTTTGCTAGAAAGCGAAGGATTAAGCACAATTAAATTGAAGGGGCTCTTGGCAGCGATATTGAGCTTTAGCTCTGCACAGAATCGTTTAATTAGTGATTCGGTTAATCTGCTGAAATATATACAACTCAATACTGATGAGGCGATTGTAAGACTACGCGTCGTTGCAACAACCTGGGCTCCTGAAGGCAATATTCCCTTGTTGCGGCGGAGAAGTTCTGAGTTAGTAAAGGCTATTGAAGGTTGGGGTTCTACTGATGTATCAGAGATTTGTGGGGATCCGTTTGCAGGCTTTGTGTCAAGTATGCTAGCTACTACTTTGAACAGCTCAGCAGTAGCATCAGTAGCTCCTTTGTCAGACGTTATCTCAATGCTGCCTATTACAAGACCAGCATCTCCCTGGAAAACAGGAGCCTTGCTTTTTAGAACACCAGATGGTAAACCGTGGCCGTTTCAACCAGGCTCAACTGAACAAACTACTTGGATTGATCTGGTTTACGCTCGTCCTGGTTCTGGTAAATCTGTGTTGTCAAATGCACTGAATTTAGCTCTTTGTCTTTCAGGTGGTTTAATGCGTTTGCCGCGCATAGCAATTATTGATATAGGCCCCTCAAGTAGCGGTTTGATTTCATTGTTAAAAGAGGCTCTCCCTGCATCTAAGCGTCATTTGGTTGCTTATCATAGATTAAGGATGACCCCAGATTATTCGATTAATCCCTTTGATACCCAATTGGGATGTCGTTATCCAACTGCTTTGGAACGATCATTCTTAGTCAACTTCATGACCTTGCTAACTACGCCATTAGGTGCTGCAAAGCCATATGACGGTATGGCAGATTTGGCGGGTATGGTGGTAGATGAATTATATAAAAGCATGGCTGATGAATTCAATCCGACACCCTATGCTCCAGGAATAGAGGAATTTATCGATGGCATCCTGGAGGAAATAGGCTTTGTCCGAGATGCCAAATCAACCTGGTGGGAAGTGACGGACGCGCTCTATTCAGCAGGTTTTGTTCATGAGGCGATGTTAGCGCAAAGATATGCAATGCCGTTATTAGCGGATGCTGCTTCTATCTGTAGAACACCATCAATTGAGGATTTATATGAAAAGATTACGGCGCCAACTGGTGAATCACTAATTAATGCTTTTTCAAGAATGATTTCATCAGCTGTTCGCGAATATCCTATTTTATCACGGGTCACTAGTTTTGATATTGGTGACGCAAGAGTAGTGTCTCTTGATTTGGATGAAGTAGCGAAAAGTGGTGGTGATGCGGCAGATAGACAAACAGCGGTTATGTATATGCTAGCCAGATATGTATTGGCAAGGCACTATTATTTAACAGAAGAAAGTTTGAATAATGTACCGGAACAATATAAAGAGTATCACAAACAGAGAGTATTAGAGATTCGAGAAGATCATAAGCGTATTGTTTATGATGAATTCCATCGCACGGCAAAATCGTCTGCTGTTCGTGAGCAAGTTATTATTGATATGCGTGAAGGCCGAAAATGGAAAGTGCAAATTTCCTTATTATCACAAGCAGTAGATGACTTTGATCCGGTAATGATTGATTTTGCTACCGCTATTTATGTTATGGATGCAGGACCATCTCAAGCTGTCGAGAAGACCAGTCAAATTTTTGGACTTTCTGAAACAGCCAAGATTGCGTTACGTACTCGAGTTCATGGTCCTAGACAAGGTGGCGCTACTTTCCTTGCTCAGTTTGCTACTAAAACAGGTATCAACGTACAATTATTAACCTTAACATTGGGCCCGGTCGAATTATGGGCATTTAGTACTACTGCAGAAGATGCCACAGTACGAAATCTTTTGTATAGGCATCTGGGACCAAGTGAAGCTCGACGGCTTTTAGCTGCACTGTTCCCAAATGGTACAGTGACTAAAGAATTGGAGGCTCGATTAGCAAGCATGAAGCAAAAAGTTGGGTTAATTGAAGACGATGAGAGAGAGGGAATGATTAACCAATTGGTGAATGATATTCTTGATGCTTATTCAAAAGATCCCAACGTGAAAAGCTTGCCTGCAAAAGTAGGTTGAAGCAGGTAAGATTTTTATTAGTATGGCTCAATGCACTTATTTTCTGGCTATTAATGCTGGGTTTTTTCTACTAAAAAACTGATTTAAATCTATTGTTGTTTATTCAATCGATAGAAATTATGTCGGTTCATCTCAATCTAATGCCTTAAGTAAGCTCTTTTTGATAGCTTTCACGAATGGAAATAGTTATTGGTATCACGATAAGGGTCCATAGGAAAAGGTACCAAGCCGGAGCCATTTTATTGCTGCTTAATTCAATCAGGCTAAACGCAACCAAAGGCATGGTACCGCCAAATAAAGCCTGGCCAATGTTATAGGATATGGAAATCCCACTCGCCCGTACACTGGTTGGAAACATTTCTGCAATAATAGTGGGTACTGTCGCATTGATTGGGGCTAAAGCTATCGCTAGTAATAATTCGCTGCATAATGCTTTCCACCAACTACCACTTAATAAGAGCCAAAAAAATGGGAAGATTAGTAGGCAAAGAGCAAATAAACCGATTAAGAAAATAGGCTTACGTCCCACAACATCAGAAAGAAATCCCATCAGCGGTATTAAAACTGTCAAAAGAGCAAGGGCAATTAAATTGATTAATAACGCATCTTTCAAGAGAAAATACTCTGATTTGACTAAAAAAGTTGTGACATAGGCGATAAGTACATAATTAGACATGGCAAGAATGCTAGTAATTATCACAGATAAAAACAGTTGCTGTTTAAATCGCGTGAATACCACTTTTGCAGGAAGTTCAGCAGTATGCTTATCCTTTAGAAATGTGGGTGATTCAAAGCTTTTAATACGCAAATAAATGCCCAAAATTCCTAAAATACCTCCTAACAGATACGCATACCTCCACCCCCAATTTAATAGAGCATCACCTGTAAATAATGTGCTGAATATTGAGGCGGTAAGCGCTCCAATAAAAATACCTAAAAAAGCGCTACTTAACACGAGGCTGCCAGCGAGCCCCCGGCTTTGTTGAAACATATGCTCAATCAAATAGGTGGTCGAGCCGGGCAGTTCGCCTCCCACTGCAAGCCCCTGAATGAGCCGTAAAACAGAAAATAAAAGTGGGGCGATAATTCCCCATGAATTAAAATCAGGTAATACTGCAATTAATGCGGTAGAAATGGTCATTACTGACATAGATAGTATTAATGCTTTCCGCCGTCCTACATGATCAGCATAGTGCCCGAGCAAAAGCCCACCAATTGGACGCATAATGAATCCTATAGCAAATAAGCTAAATGTTGCTATAAGAGAAACAAAATGGATTTTTGAAGGGAAAAAAATTTCAGCAAAGACAGGAGCAAAACTGGCATAGAGCAAGAAATCATACCACTCCAAAGCATTTCCGTATAATCCAGCAATAATGCTGTGTTTGGTATTTTGTTTCATAATTATGCAATATGGTCGTTTAAAGTAAACCCATTTAGAATTCCTGGAGTAAAAGGATTAATTTGGTTGTTTGTTTTTAATAAATAGCGGCCGGAGTTGCTATTCACTTCAAAAAGTATTTGGAGGCTTGAACTATCTTGTTCATCCACAAGCACATTGACTTTTTCAAGTAATTTAAATATTGCCCAGGTTCCATATTCTGCGAGCTCGTAATGATTCCCTTCAATAGAATCAAGAGCCAATTTAGCGTTGTTTTGAGGCCAGGTGAAGCGAATTAGTGAATCGCTTGTTTGATTATCCATCAATTTAGTGCCGCCAATTTCAAGGACTAGATTAGAAACTACAGGATCCAGAGAGATCTTTTGCAAGCTAAAATCAATTTTGCTTTCATCACTGTGATCAGGAAAGAACATATTAGTAATGATATTGGCGCGAATTAACTCATCAATTACTTCATTTGAAATAGGCAAGATGAAATCATTCACAGCTTTAGGCTTCCATTCTGGAGATGAAGTGTCAAGAAATGGCTTAATGTATTGTTCAGAGTAGGTGTTCAATAAGCCATGTGTTGAGAAAAAGCGATTAAAATCTGCAATATCTATTTCTGCAGTTTGTGACGAGTCAAAAGGATAGCGCTGGGCAATAGAGTTTTGGAACTCTCTATAGACGGTTTTTTGCCACTGATTATTAATGTATTGACGACTATCTCTAATCAGTATAACCCAAATGTCACCAGCTATTTGCTTTGTCCACGAACTCAATGGTTCAGGTAATTGTCGTGCCTGGCTGTAGAGCAAACTCACAGGGTCAGAGGAATTTTCATTGAGAAAACGCGAGCGTGTAATGGTAAACGCTGTTTTACCTCCATCATTTACAACAGATAAAGTTGCAATAAATCGTTCTAATTCAGAAATTCTAAAATCTAATTCCTTAATGCTGGATAAAGTTGTTAAATTTAAATCAGTAAATTGATTGGCAATGAATTGATTAAAGGTGGATATGCCTTCGGTTAAATCCGGTTTGGTTTCCTGCTGAATAAGATTAGCGAATTTATAAAACGAATTGGATTGTTGTATTAATTTTGTTAATTGACGACCTTGCTGATAATCCTGATAACGTAATGGTTGGGATTTCTTCATGAACGTTTGCCACCAAGTGACGTAATCAAAACAATAAGCCTGAATCAGCATATTGTGTAATTGAGACAAATCCTGTCTCGCAAGTACCCAGTTTTCTGATTGAAGTGTACTGGTAATTTTAGGTAATTCGTTAATAATTTTTGTAAATCCGGTTTTAGTAAAATAGGTTGGCACTTCATCCGTAGGTATAGAAAAACCTTCAATCACAATCTTTTGTTTTTCCTGAGGGAAATATTCTTTCGCAATAGAGTAATATAAATAGCTTGTTGGAAGTGCATTAAGATAATTCCTCGCATCACTGATTATTTGTGATTTGATGGGTATATTTTGAGGAGGATTGCTAAGAGTTTGTTTTAAAAGAGCCAACTGTTTTTGCGTAGTGCCTGGTGCACGTCCCTGCCATTGTTGTTGAAACCAATCCAGAATGGGTTGGGATGAAAAATATTTTGAGTTTCCTAACATTAAATAAATTTTTAAAGCCTTATAACGAGTGATAGGGGTGTTGCCAGGACTTGTGATGACTTGTTCTAACTCATTAGCTAAGGAGGGAAGAAATTCTCCTTGTAAACGATTTTGAGCATTGTTGTGAAGGTTTAATTTTAATTGGTGCACAGTAGGCAGCGATATGGAGTTTGATGTAATGTGATTCATTTTATTTGCAGCCTGCGATAAGTGATATAGCGCTTGTGCACCACTAGTGCCCTGATTATTCAGTGCTTCATAGGCAAGCAATTCTTTACTAGCCTCATCAAGAATATGAGAGGTTTTGTAGTGGTTATAGACCAGCGTTAATAAACTGAGCCCGGCCAAACTTACTGCAACAGCAATGAATGGTTTTTGAGAAAATTTTGTAGTCTGTGGTACCTGGATGCATTGTTCCTGGATTGTTTGCAGTGCACCTTCTACAAAATAGGATCTGAAATTGGTCGCTTGAGGGAAAGTATCCTGAACAACCAGAGCGTATTCATGCTGAATTTTTTTGTTTAGCCTATCTACACTGACTCCACCTTGCTCGGCACTCGTGAAAAAAATAGAGTGAACATGGAATAATTTTGGCGAAATCCCCTGAATTAACGACTGAATTGGGGCTCTCAAGCTGGCTAATTGCAAAGGAAATTCGCGTATCAAACTGCGCTTAATAGTAGAACGTGCCGGGTGCATTTTATTGATAACTTGCTGTCCTAAAGCTTCAATTAATTGATTGAATTGAAGGGAAAACGTTTCAATTTTTTTACTTAATTGGTTGACACAATCAAGGGAAAAGCCAAGAGGTTTAGATAGATCATTGACATGATCCATTTGATAAAACTCAGAAAAGCCAGCCAAGGTATCCATTTTGGTGAATATTAAAGCTAATTCAGCCTGATATCCCAGGTTAACACCTAAACGTTGAATAAGTTGCAAATGAGATTTTTTTTGTTCAGTGAATTGTGCTGGTTCGGCGATCAGTAAATCATTGACATCCACACATAAAATCAAGCCTGTAATTTTGAGATGGCGATTGCATTTATTTAATTGTTTAAGTGTTGTGAGCAATAATGTTTTGCTATTGGTAAGCCAATTTTCACCAAGCTCTACTATGATTCCCTTTTGATTAAAATACAGTTTGGCATGCTCTTCGCTGAATACGGGCATTTCTTCCATATTACTTTGCTTTAACAGTGCCGATTTGCCTTGGGCGTTTTTTCCGGTGATGACAACAAAAGATAATTGATTAGTTTGTGGTTTTAATTGAGAGAGAATTTTTTTTATAGCATCACATAATGCGCGTAATGAATTGTCCATTAGTTTTCCAGCATAGCAAGTTGGGTATGTCCAAATAAAACAGTTTTAGCTTTGTTTTCTAATAAAACATGGCTAGTAACAAAAGCTAGAATTACAATACCTACAGCAGCAATAGTTGTTATCCACGTTGCTTTATAATTTTTTTTAATAGTTTTGGGAAGAGGATTCTCATTAAACAAGCGATGTGGTTTATTAAAACGGTATTTTTGTATGATTTGATATAAATCTTCAATAGTATTATCAAGACATTGTCGCCCGTCTGCTTTCAGATGGTACTCACCCTCAAATCCGGCAATGAGGCAAAAGTAGGCCAATTCAATTAAATCGAGAAATTGATTTGGCCTCTCTTTAATGTAGTTCAATATTTCAAAAAAACGCTGCTGGGGTTGTGCCCCATCACTTGATAAGGGAGTAAATGATTTGAACTCTGTCGTCAGGTTATAGACCCTTAGATAACTTTTACCTAATATTTCATCAATGGTAGCTGATAATAAATATTGAGCAATGCTAATAATATCCAACGGATATTTAGAAGCGTCTAATTTACTGTGAAAGGCGCGTAATTCATGCTGTATATTTTCTCTTATATCCTCTACTGGAGGTAAAGAAGGACTTAAACAAAGTCTTTCCAATAAAGACAGTATTGGTCCGGCCGCTGCAACTAAAACATTTGTAGAAAATGGGGCAATAAATAATTTCGAACGATAATATCCACTTGGAACCAACGCAGGCTCTGTGATTGCAAGACGATTGACAAGTGAGGACGGGTATTGCTCAGTTGTCATTATATTACTCCATGGGTTTCAGTGATGCATTAGACTTTCAGTAGCATTTTTGTCTTTTGCGTGATTGCTAGTTGATTAGTAAGTATTCCTATAATTCTTATTTATTCTATAGGTAAAATCTGCTTCTAGAAATACTTGCTCCTTGTTCTAATATCAAGTCCATCAGTCCTACAAGAAAAGGTCCATTTATGCTAATCAAAAAGCCTCAATTAAAAAGAAGATGATACGTTATATACGACTCTTTGTTCAAGTTAGTCAAGCTTAGAATTAATACATGCTTGACATTAATGTTTAAAATGTCGCACTCCTGTAAAAATCATCGCTATGTTGTGTTGGTCGGCGCAAGAAATGATTTTTTCATCTCTGATAGAGCCCCCTGGTTGAATAATTGCGGATATACCAGCCTTCGCTGCTATTTCAATGGTATCAGGGAAAGGGATAAATGCGTCTGAGGCCATAACAGCGCCTTTGGGATCAAACCCCATTTGCTCTGCTTGCCACAAACCAATACGAGCACTCATTACTCGACTGGTTTGTCCTCCGCCAATCCCTATAGTGGTCAAATCATTAGCGTATACAATGGCATTAGATTTGACATGCTTGGCTGCTAACCAAGCGAACATTAAATTTTGTAGTTGTTCATCAGTGGGTTTTATCTGGGTAACGGTTTGTAGCTCACATGATTCCAGAGAAAGAGAATCGTGTTCTTGTACTAATAGACCACCATCAACTTTCTTCATACTTAATCTAAAATTATTACCTTGTTGCCAAAAACCGGTTAGAAGAACACGAGTGTTTTCTTTGGTTGCCAGAATTTTTTTTGCTTCTTCATTGGCATCAGGTGCAATAATCACTTCAACAAATTGTTTTTCTAATATTGCTTTTGCCGTATCGCTATCCAGAGTTCCATTGAAAGCAATAATTCCACCATAAGCGGATATCGGATCACTTTGAAAGGCTTTTAAGTAAGCATCAAGTGATGTGTCGGATAGCGCAATGCCACAGGGGTTGGTATGTTTTACAATGACGCAAACCGACTTTTCATTGGAAAATGATTTCACACAATCGAGAGCTGCATCGGCATCAAGAATATTATTATAGGATAATTGTTTTCCCTGTAATAAGGTTGCTGTACTTAGAGAGCCTGGATGTGAATTTTTATCAGCATAAAAAATAGCTTGCTGATGGGGGTTTTCACCATAACGAAGATCAGTAATTTTATTAAATTGGCAGGTTAGTATGTCGGGAAATCCAGTTGGGACATAATCATTATCCAAAGTAGTTAAATAATTTGCAATTGCGGCATCGTAGGCTGCAGTATGGGCAAATGCTTTTTTAGCTAACGCAAAATTCCAATGGGAAGGTGCTTTCTGATCTTGTAAATAATGAATTAATTTTGAGTAATCATTTGGATCAACTATGACATAAGTATGGGCATGATTTTTAGCTGCCGCTCGCACCATTGCTGGTCCACCAATGTCAATGTTTTCAATGGCCTTATTAAAATCGCAGTCCGGGTGGTTAATGACTTGTTCAAAGGGGTATAAATTGACAATCAGTAAATCAATAGGTTTTATTCCATGTTGTCTTAAAACTGGGCTGTCTTCTTCTCCGCGGGCTAATAAACCAGCATGAATGGCTGGATGAAGGGTTTTGACTCTTCCATCCATTATTTCGGGAAATCCTGTGCACTCACTGACATCGGTAACGGGTAATTTATGTTCTCTTAATATGGCAGCTGTGTTTCCAGTGGCTATCAATTCCACTCCTTGGTCATGTAAGACTTGACCGAGTTCTCTTATTCCTCTTTTATCGGAAACACTCAGTAGTGCTCGTCGTGGCTTGAAAGAAGAGTAAATTTGTTTTTTCGCCATTTACATATACCTTAGTGATATAGTTATTATTTGCTTGTAAAAACCAGCAACGACCATCCCTCACAATATTCAGTTGCAATATGGGTGAATGCGGAATCATAAGCATCAATCAGCAAAGGGGCCTGTTCTTCCAGAATTCCTGATGTTACCAAATGCGCGCCTGACGGGAGCAGTTGATGAAAACGTTCCTTTAAACTGATTAATGGAGCCAACAAAATATTTGCGATAACTAAATGCACAGGATTTTGCAATGCTTCCGGGAAGCTGATAGAGAGTTGGCTCTCAGTGATATGGTTGGCATGCGCATTACTTTGTGTGGCTTGTAAGGCTTGATTATCTATGTCAACAGCATAGACATGTTTAGCTCCTAGCTTGATTGCCGCGAGTGAGAGTATTCCTGAACCACAACCATAATCTATTATTGATTTATTTTTTAAATCAGCCTGCTCCAGCCAAGTTAGGCATAGGGAGGTTGTCGCATGTGTGCCTGTACCAAATGCTAACCCAGGATCTAATATTAAATTAACCGCATCAGGTTCCGGGGGAGGGAGCCAAGTAGGACAGACCCATAAGCGGTTACCAAAACGTTGAGGTCGAAAATCATCCATCCAGGCTCTTTCCCAATTTTTATCAGCGAGCAGTTCCAAACTGCAATGCAGAGATGGTCTTTTAGCAACCAATTGTTCTCTTGCGTATTGCGCCTCTTCTGCTTGGGCAAATAGGGCATGAATGATTACTTCAGGCCATAAAGGCGTTGTCCCTGGCTCTGGTTCAAGAACGGGGTTGTCATTTTTGTCTGTGAGTGTGATGGACAAGGCACCGCATTCTTCGAGTTCCTCGGTTATTTCTTCAATCTTGTCATTAGGACAATGTTCTATTTTTAGTTGAAACCACACGCTATGAATCCTTGAGCATTTTTTCTAGATAGTGAATGTTTGTGCCACCTTCCATAAAAGATTTGTCATGAAGAATACGTTGGTGTAATTCAATATTTGTCTTTATGCCATCAATGATAATTTCATCAAGGGCATTACGCATCCTGGCAATCGCTTCTGCTCTTGTTGCCCCATAACTTATTAATTTTCCTATCATGGAATCGTAATTAGGTGGAACAACATAGCTGCTGTAGATGTGAGAATCAAAACGAATGCCTGGGCCTCCTGGTTGATGAAGTAATTTTATGGTTCCAGGAGAGGGCATAAAATTCCTTGGATCTTCCGCATTGATTCGGCATTCAATAGCATGGCCGCGTAATTTAATATCTTTTTGGGTTAATGTCAGAGGAATATCGCTGGCAATTTTGATTTGTTCCTTAATTAAATCAATCCCAGTGATCATTTCAGTTACTGGATGCTCAACCTGAATGCGCGTATTCATTTCGATGAAATAAAAACAACCATCTTGAAATAAAAATTCAAAGGTTCCAGCACCTCGGTATTGTAACTCTTTGCAAGCTTTAATCACTGACGCGCCAATTTCTTCTCTTAATTCAGGAGTGATTCCTGGAGCCGGAGCTTCTTCTACGACTTTTTGATGTCGTCTTTGCATCGAGCAATCACGCTCACCCAAATGTATAGCATGCCCTTTCCCATCACCAAGGACTTGGAATTCAACATGGCGAGGATTTTCCAGAAATTTTTCCATGTAAACTATCGGGTTATTGAAAGCGGCTTTTGCTTCGCTTCGGGTTAACGCAATAGCACTAAGTAAATTGGATTCGCTATGAACGACTCTCATGCCACGTCCACCACCGCCGCCGGCTGCTTTGATAATGATTGGATAACCAATTTTTCGCGCCAACTCGAGATTTTTGTTGTCGTCATCTCCTAAAGGACCGTCTGAACCGGGAACACAGGGTACTCCTGCCGCTTTCATGGCAGCAATCGCGGAAACTTTATCCCCCATAAGACGAATGGAGTCGCCGCGTGGGCCAATAAAACGGAAACCGCTTTGCTCAACAATATCTGCAAAATCGGCATTTTCTGATAAAAATCCATAACCTGGATGTATCGCTACTGCATCAGTAATTTCTGCCGCAGATATAATTGCAGGAATATTGAGATAGCTTTTTTGGGCAGGTGCAGGGCCTATGCATACGGTTTCATCAGCCAGGCGAACGTGCAATAAATCTTTGTCTACATCAGAGTGAACAGCAACAGTCTGAATGCCAAGTTCTTTACAAGCACGCAGTATACGAAGCGCAATTTCGCCTCGATTAGCAATAACTATTTTACTGAGCATAAACAGGCCTCTCTATTCTATAATAAACAAGGCCTGGTCATATTCAACAGGATCCCCGTTTTTTACCAAGATTTCAACAATTTTCCCAGCACGATCGGCTTCAATTTCATTGAACATTTTCATTGCTTCAATAATGCATAGAGTATCTCCTGCTTTAACAGATTGTCCCACTGTTACAAAAGGTGGGCTTTCTGGAGATGGCGCTGTGTACATTGTTCCAACCATTGGTGAACGAATTTTATGACCTGAGGAGGCTGAAGTAACTTGTTTATTTTCAATAACATGAGACTCGGTGGTAGAAGTATTGGAGGAAGGAGCAGAGGCCGTTTGCTTCACAGCAGAAGGAGCCACATAATGAATTTGTGGAGCTGTTTCTGCTACTATATTACTATGCCGACTTAGTCTTAACGACTCTTCTCCTTCTTTGATTTCAATCTCTGAAATACCAGTTTCTTCCAGGAGTTCAATAAGTTTTCTGATTTTTCTGATATCCATTTGTTTTTTCTCTCTACTTTAATTCTTTGATAATCGCTTGTAAGGCCAGTAAATACCCTTTCGTCCCCAAACCGCTAATGACACCAACGGCAATATCTGAGAAATAGGAATGGTGACGAAAAGTTTCACGGGAAAAAATGTTACTTAAATGAACCTCAATAAATGGGATGGCAACCGCACTTAAAGCATCTCTAAGAGCAATGCTTGTGTGAGTAAATGCCGCAGGATTTATGATAATGTAATTGATTTTATCAATTCCAGCCTGATGGACAGCTTGAATTAACTCTGCTTCAGCATTGCTTTGAAAGCAGCTGAGTCGAATCCCTGCATTGTCTGCTTCCTGGATTAAATCACCATTGATTTGAGTTAACGAAGCATGTCCATAAATGGACGGTTCTCGGGAGCCTAAAAGGTTTAGATTAGGACCATGTAATACTAGAATTTTTTTCATTACACATCAGTATAGTCTGAGATTTGCAGATTTTGCCTGAACTTTATGAACATGTCTATATATCTGCGAGGATATCGGCAAGATCTCCGCAAGTTTAGCAAGAAATTTTATATTTAGTAAAAAGCAATGGATTGTACTTAAAGAGTGTACCGATTTTAGGTTTATGATATTTTTATTTATTTCTTGAGCCAGGAAGAGCTTATGTCTAAAACGTTTATAACAGATGTCACCTTGCGTGATGCCCATCAATGCTTAATCGCTACAAGAATGCGTACTGAAGATATGTTGCCAATCTGTAATAAAATGGATGATGTAGGATTTTGGGCTATGGAAGTCTGGGGAGGCGCTACTTTTGATGCCTGTTTGCGATTTTTAAAGGAAGATCCCTGGTCAAGATTGCGTCAACTTCGCCAAATGTTACCGAATACTCAACTCTCTATGCTGTTAAGAGGTCAAAATTTGTTAGGCTATAGGAATTATGCAGATGATGTAGTCCGAGCGTTTGTTAAATTGGCCGTGAATAATGGAGTGGATGTATTTCGTGTGTTTGATGCTTTAAATGACGCGCGAAACCTTAAAGTAGCCATAGACGCGATTAAATCACATAAAAAACATGCCCAGGGAGCAATTTGTTACACAACCAGCCCGGTTCATACTTTGGACAATTTTTTGGAGCTAGGGAAAAAATTGGCTGAAATGGGATGTGATAGTATCGCCATAAAAGATATGGCAGGTTTGCTAACCCCAACGGTGACTGTCGAATTGTATGCCGGTTTAAAACAAGCGACTGGCTTACCTGTACATTTGCATAGTCATTCTACTTCCGGTTTGGCAAGTATATGCCATTATGAGGCCGTTTTAGCGGGTTGTAATCACATTGATACAGCGATTTCATCTTTTTCTGGCGGTGCATCTCATCCACCTACGGAAGCATTGGTTGCCGCATTGACTGACACTCCGTATGACACGGAATTGGATTTAAATATTTTATTGGAAATAGACGATTATTTTAAAGCTGTCCGCAAGAAGTATTCTCAATTTGAAAGTGAGGCACAGAATATTGACCCTCGTGTTCAATTGTATCAAGTGCCAGGTGGCATGATCTCAAATCTGTATAATCAGTTAAGGGAGCAGAATGCATTAGACAAGATGGATGCTGTTCACAAGGAAATCCCCCGCGTTCGTAAGGACTTGGGTTATCCGCCTTTGGTTACGCCAACATCTCAAGTCGTTGGAACTCAGGCAGTTATTAATGTTCTAACGGGAGAACGGTATAAAACAATAACCAATGAAGTGAAACTCTACTGTCAGGGAAAATATGGCACTCCTCCTGGCAAAATTAGTTCTGCTTTACGGAAAAAAGCGATCGGACGAACAGAAGTGATTGAAGTCAGGCCTGGCGATTTGTTACCTAATGAATTAGATCAATTGCAAAATGAAATAAGTGATTTGGCACTAAGTGATGAGGATGTTCTTCTTTATGCGATGTTTCCCGAAATTGGGCGCCAATTCTTAGAGCAGCGTAAAAATAATCAATTAATTCCTGAGCCATTATTGACTCAATCAAGTGCACCAGATAATTCCGTTATGTCTGAGTTTGATATTATTCTTCATGGTGAGAGTTATCATGTAAAAGTAGCTGGTTATGGAATGATTGAGCATGGTCAACAATCCTGTTTTTTGTGGGTTGATGGTGTTCCTGAAGAAGTTGTTGTGCAACATTCTGAACTTCATGACAAAATAGAGCGTTCATCTGTTAATAACAAGATAGGACCTGGAGATATTACTGTAGCTATCCCCGGTTCTATTATTGCAATTCATGTTTCTGTTGGTGATGAAGTCAAGGCCGGGCAGGCTGTACTGGTTATTGAGGCAATGAAAATGGAGACAGAAATAAAAGCACCTGCAAATGGGGTGGTTGCAGAAATATTATGTCAAAAGGGAGACAAAGTGACTCCAGGGCAAGTATTAATCAGAGTGGAGGTGAGTTAACGGGTAGTTAAGTGTATTATTTTCACTACTTGTTTTTACCTATTCCAAAATTATGTAAGAATTTTGATGTTATTAAAAATAACAACAAGGTTAATTAGCAACCTGTTAGGTTTAAAAAGCAATTGCTTTATTATTTAATTAGGTTAAAATTGCACCACTTAGGTCAATTTTTTTTGGAAATTATTTAGAGAGCCCAAGTCCATCAGTCTGTGGCTTTTCAAAATGTCGGATAAACTCAAGTTTTGCATCTGAGCAAAATTAGTATTTTCAAAAATAATAAATTTGTGCTAGTTTGGAAAAGTTTGGAAAAGAGTTCTTGCATTTTGAAAATGGTAGTTGGTTATATGCCTAGAAATATTAGGATACTATCCAAATAGTTGAATTAAAAAAGGAAAATACTTTTTTATTATCTTAAGTATTGTCCTGATTTGGATCATCCTTAATTTTGCAGTTGAGCATTAGTCTACGCTAAAAAATTAACTGAAAAATTATAGGGGAATATAACAAACCTGGGCACTCCAGGAAGAGTTGCTGTATGAGAATTTAGTTTAAGGAGTTAGAATCAATGCACCCAAATTATTATTTGTCACCTTTAGCTGTAGCTATAGCATTAGGGATTGCTTCACCTGTGAAGGCAGCCGACCCGATCCCTTTACAAAAGTCATCTTTTTCTGAAGTCACACAAAAATTTCAATTGACTTTGCCTGGTGTTATGAAAGGTGCTGTAGTTTCAACGAATAGTTTGCAGTTTATAAGACAGCATACTGATGGGAATAAAGTGACGCATGTTCGTATGCAGCAACAATATGCCGGGTTTCCAGTTTTTGGTGGTTACGCTATTCTGCACAGTAAGAATGCCACTCCTAGTTTAGCGACGGCAAAATCTGATGTGAAAATGAATGGTGTGATTTATGATGGGTTGCAAGCAGAATTAGGCCAGCCTAAACCTTCATTTGTGAAAAATGCTTCTTTGGCATTACAACAATTTAAGGATAAATACGCGAATAAACAAATTAGTGAAGATCAAGTAACCCCAATGATTTATATTGATGAAAAACATCAAGCTCATTGGGCTTACAAAGTCAGCGTTTTAGTTATCCATGACGATAGAATTCCTGAGCGACCAACAGCAATTATTGATGCAGAAACCAATAAGCCTTTTGTTCAATGGGATGATGTAAAAACGGAAAAAGTTCAAGCAAAAGGGATGGGCTTTGGTGGAAATCGTAAAATTGGTGAATATCAATTTGGCAAGGACTTGCCATTATTAGAAATCACACGTGATTCAAGTGTTGAAATGTGCTTTATGGAAAATACCGATGTTAAAGTAGTCGACATGGGACATAAGTACTATTCAAATAACAAACCTATGCAATTTACTTGTAAAGAGACTCCCGACACTCAATCGACTAAAACTTATTATACCGGATATTCGGCTGATGGTTATGATAGAGATAATGGAGCCGCTTCTCCTACCAATGACGCATTGTATGCAGGTTATGTCATTAAACACATGTACCATGATTGGTATGGGGTGGAGGCATTGACTAAATCAGATGGATCGCCAATGCAATTAGTTATGAGAGTGCATTATGGTCAAGGCTATGAAAACGCCTACTGGGACGGCAAACAAATGACCTTTGGTGATGGTGACACCATGATGTATCCTTTGGTTTCTCTAGGTGTAGGTGGCCATGAAATCAGTCACGGGTTCACCGAACAACATTCTGGACTTGAATATTTCGGTCAGTCTGGTGGCATGAATGAGTCGTTTTCAGATATGGCTGCCCAAGCTGCTGAATATTATTCGGTTGGAAAAAACAGCTGGCAAATCGGCCCGGAAATAATGAAAGAAGACAGTGGTTATGACGCATTGCGTTACATGGATAAACCAAGCCGTGATGGTATGTCTATTGATGTAGCTGATGATTATTATGGTGGGTTAGATGTTCATTACTCCAGTGGAGTGTATAACCATTTATTCTACATATTAGCCAATCAACCTAATTGGAATCTTCGAATGGCTTTTGATGTCATGGTGAAAGCCAATATGGATTATTGGACACCTTATTCAACATTTGATGAGGGTGGTTGCGGTATGTTGAGTGCTGCCAAAGACCTGGGTTACAATCTGGATGATGTTAAGAAGTCATTGAGTGAAGTGACTATAAATTATCAATCTTGTTATGTCGATTAATTCATTTTATTGATTGATAAAATTTAGCCAGAAGTCGACTGATGACTTCTGGCTTTTCCATATGAATATGGTGTCCACCATCTAACCTCTCAATTTTAATATTTTTTACTGCTTGAATCCTTGCTTTCATCTTATCCGAATCAAATGAAAATCCTTTGCTGGCCCAAATAAGGTAAGTTTGAGCTTTTATTTCTGTAAGGCAGGAAAGAACTTGTGCTTCAGTCATTTGTAATGGAGATGGGGCTAATAGCCTGCGATCGTGTCTCCAATAATATAGACCATTTTCTTGTTGAATTCCGCGTTCGCAAAGTGACTTGGCAATATCCAGAGAAACATATCCTTTAACGGATCGGGCAAGAGCAGCATGTTCAAACTTATTGTAGCCTTTTGCCTTTTTTGATTGTTTTTGTGATAGATAGTCCAGGTATTTTGACAGTTGCTGGCATGCTGTTTCTGCCGGGTGAGAAAAAGGGCCTAAACCTTCGATTAAGCTTAATGAAAGAAAACGATCCGGCGCAACCCCAGCTACAAGACTTCCCAAGCAGGCTCCCATAGAGTGCCCTAGCAAGTGAAGCTTATTTAGTCCCAAGGCATTAATAATTTCAACAACAGTAAATATTCCATCAGTAAAATGATATATACATCCTGGGGGTAAGTGTGAAGAATGACCATGTCCAGGTAGATCTACGGCTATAAAATAGTAATCATTCTGTAAATGTTCAGCAATATTATCAAAACTATTAGCATTATCTAACCAACCGTGCAAGGCAAGAATAGGCGGATTATCAGGATTTCCCCATACTTTGCATGCTATAGATAGTCCCGGGATACTTAAAATCTTTGTTTTCATCAATTTTCTTTGGTTTGTAGGTAATAGTTATAGCTTATTACTTTATACGCAGGGATGTAAATTCAGTTTTTAAAATAGTCAGGACTTGCGAAAAAAATAATCTCTTCGCTAAAAAATGCTTTTAATCCAGTCATTTAGTTTATTTAATCTTCCTCATCAAAATCAATTTTTGCCTTGGTCTTGGTTTTTTTCGCAAGTCTTGATAGTAATTGAAATAGACAAAAAGCAATAAAGTAAGTCGATTATTGGGTTGACTTGTAACAAACTATAAAAGATCACAAAATAAATGGCTTTACTGGTTTTTGGGGAAGGGCCAATATTATGATAAATAAAAATAATTCAGAGTCCGAGTTAATCATGTTTAATGACAAATTCTTTTCAAAATGTGGGTTATAATTATAGAGCAATACATTAATCCTATTACCATTATACTGATTATAGAAACCTAAATGAGAGATAGAGTATCTATGCAACCTGAGGTGCGCAGCGTATCGCTGATAACATATAATATTCATAAAGGTTTTGGGGTAGGTGCAGTAAGGTTTTTGCTTCCAGAAATGCGAGATGCTATCGCTGGATTAAATCCGGACTTTGTTTTTTTACAAGAAGTGCAAGGTAAACATAGAAAACGCGAAAAAAGAATTGTCAGTTGGCCTGATTCCCCTCAATGTGAGTACATTGCTGAGAATATATGGCCACATTACGTTTATGCAAAGAATGCAGTATATCAATCTGGCCACCACGGAAATGCTATTTTAAGCAAATACCCGTTCGAGAGTTTTGAAAGTATTAATCTTTCAAACATGAACAGAGCATCAAGAGGTATACTTCATACCCAATTAAAATTGGATAATAATATTATTCATCTTTTGTGTGTTCATTTAGGCCTATTCAAGGCAGAGCGTACTGAGCAATGTAAGGCATTGATACAGCGTATTAAAGATGTTGTGCCTAAAAATGAGCCTTTGATAATGGCAGGAGATTTTAATGATTGGCGTCATGTTATTTCTAAAATCCTTGCTGAAAACTTAGGGATTGAAGAAGCTTTTGTCGCGCTTGAAGGACAACATGCCCGTTCATTTCCTGCAATAAAACCTGCTTTGTGTGTCGACAGGGTGTATTTTCGCGGGATGAAAGTTCAAGAGGTTGCTTGTTTACAGGGCAAACCTTGGCGGATGTTATCTGATCATTTACCCTTGTATGCACGTTTTGAATTATTATGACAGGGTTACCTCCAGTCTCTTTGTTGAAAAAGATTTTTAATGCGGTCATTTGGTTTATTCCAACTCCCTCATTTAAAATTTTTTGCCTTGACCATGGGGTTTTTAGCAAGCCTTGTATGATTAAAATTAAAGCGACAGCCTTCCTGGTCGAGAGAAGGTTCTGTCGCTATTGCAACTTTACTCCATGTCGTTTTGGTATTCACCCAAACAAGCCA
Source organism: Legionella pneumophila subsp. pneumophila str. Philadelphia 1 (assembly GCF_000008485.1). Classification (NCBI taxonomy): domain Bacteria; kingdom Pseudomonadati; phylum Pseudomonadota; class Gammaproteobacteria; order Legionellales; family Legionellaceae; genus Legionella; species Legionella pneumophila. The sequence goes on from NC_002942.5 coordinate 512,950, forward strand.
TACTGTTTAAGCGGGCTCTCTTAATTAAAGCCTCTTGCGCTTTGGCAATATTTGCTTTGTTTCCACACCATTCCTTTAAGCAATCCTCTTGTAATGCTCTTCCAAATGAAAAACTTAATAACCAGGGTTGGTGGCCAATTTGATTGATTGCATTCAAGTTAGCGGTAGCCTGTTGGGGTGTTTGGCCACCGGAGAGGAAATTAATGGTGGGTACTGACGCTGGAACATTATTACGAAATACACTAATGGTGTAGTCAGCCACTTCTTCAGGATCGCTAAACGGGGCCACTTCTTTACCACAGGTAACCATACTCGGTTTAAGTATAATATGCTCCAACTCCACTTGATGGATAAACAAGGTATGAAACAGCTCATGGAGAACCATTTCACAGACTTCTGCACAATGTTCTATGCTATGGTTGCCATCCATTAATACTTCAGGCTCAACAATTGGGACGATGCCGACTGATTGACAAGCAGCAGCGTAACGGCCCAAATTTTCAGCTCCTGTTTTGATTGCAGTTAGGCTGGGAGTGTATTCGGAAATTGAATAAACGTTTCTCCATTTTGCGAATTTTGCACCTAATTTTTTAAAATGAAGTAGACGCTCAGTTAAACCATCTAATCCCTGGGTAACTTTTTCATGTTCTGTATTGGCTAAATCAACAAGCCCTTTGTCTACTTTAATTCCAGGAATAATGCCTTTATTAGCAAAAAGCTCAGGAATTGGTGTTCCATGCTCATCAGTTTGAGTAAAAGTTTCCTCAAATAAAATGACGCCGTTGATATACTGTTCTAAATCAGGAGTGGTCGCTAGTAACAAGCGATAATCTCTTCGATTTTCCTCGGTATTTTCTGTATTGATTGACGCAAAGCGTTTGCCAATTGTACTGTTGCTTTCATCTGCAGCTAAAATACCTTTTCCTTCATGCAGCATTTGCTCCATGGTATTTGATAATTCTTCATAACTCATAGCGTCTTTATCTCCTCATTATCGGGTGTCGACCTTTCGAAGTGGTTTGGCACCTATTAAATTTAAATAACGATTAGTCATCTTTTGTCAAATCCGGGTTATTTACCGAAAGGATGACATTGATTAACAATGGTTTTTGATGCGGTATTTCAGCGTGAAATATATTTTTCACGTACAATATGTTGCATGGAAAAACCATGTTCTTTTAAATAATTAAATGCCTCGTCGATCATACCTGGATTTCCACATAAATAAACCATATCGCGAGTTGGATTTAAATTAAGCTCTGGAAATGCATGTTGTACATAACCACTGTATTCATTGTCTTTCAAGTCTTGTTTTTGCACACGGCTTAAATAGGGACGAAAACTTGCTTGAGGATATTTTTTTGCAAAGGCTTGAAAATCATCTGGATAGAGAATCTCTTCGCTGCGTTGCACTCCTTGAAGGATGACTACCTGCAAATCAGGATGTTTTTCTATTCTTTGACCAAGCTCATTAAGCATGGCTCTATAAGGTGTGGTACCAGTACTAGTCGCTACCAATATGTATCTTCCTGGAGTTTCATCTCTAAAAATCAAACGACCGAAAGGTCCATTAATGTGGATCACATCACCTGGCTTTAAATTGTAGAGTAGTTCTGTGCCTGGTCCTCCTTCGAAATACCCGGCAGCAAATTCAATGCGATTATCCTTTTTGGGTTCATTGGCAATACTGTAACTACGCTTTAAGTTTTTTCCATCATGTTCAAAATGAATAGTGATAAATTGTCCTGGTAAATATTCAAAAGGGGGTGATAATTCACAATTGAATATAAAGTGCTTTACCTTGGGAGAAATCATGAAAGACTCTTCTAGAGTGATGGGGAAAGTATTTATTTGCATAAGGAATATCAACTTTTATTCTAAAATGATTAATATAGGGGAAAAATTATGCATTGCAAGAGCTAAACGCATATAATTAACATATGAACACGATAGATTTAATCACTATATTAGGTAATATTAGCCAATCCCTTTATCCTGTGCAAAAACTTATCACAGGAGGAGCTTATATATTGGGTGTCTTATTTTTTTTAACGGCAATTGGCAAGTTAAAAAAAATCGGGGATCATCGGGCTCAATCCTCCTCACAGGAAAAAATGTTTACTCCAATGATGTATTTATTAGTTGGGGCACTTTTAATCTACTTGCCTTCGGGTATGGATCTTATGGCAAACACCGCTTTTGGTGTCGGTAATGTATTAACTTATTCCAATTATAATCCTGCCAATATCTACAGTTCAATGGGGTTTTTAATTCGCACGGCGGGTGTTCTGTGGTTTATACGTGGATGTGTACTTGTCGCTCATTCCAGCCAGCCAGGTACTCAACAAGGATTAAAAGGATTGGTATTTCTTATTGCAGGCGTTTTTGCAATGAATTTTGATAATACGATTGCCATGATTAATTCTGCTTTAGATTATTTTGTCAAAGCAACTTTATCAGTAAAAGCCGCAGCGGGATTCTAGTTTTTCTGATTGATTTGTCTGCACTTTAAAGAAACAGGACTTAGGAAAACCCCCAAGATCGAGGCAAAAATGTTTTTAACCAAGAAATTGGGGGTTTTCCTAAGTCCTGAGAAAATAAAACTGGAGGGCAATCCTTTGGAATGTTATAAGTCTTCTTCACCACAGATTTTCAAGTTGTTAGCTTTAGCAAAATCCATAATTGCCTGATAAACTTGTGGGCTTGATTCCTTGAGTTTGGGATCAAGTAAAACGCATTTATAACCCTCACTATTAACGCTTGGTTGCAAGAGCGGAGAATAATAAATTCTACTATTTTTAAAAACAGCTAAAGAACCGCTCATACGCTCGGCCCAGTCACTTGGGCGAAATGTTTTGCCTTGTGAAGTAACACCCTCAATGACAATAGTTTTATTTTTTCGATTAGACATAACTCTATGCATATTAAATACAGTATGATAATTATATCATCATCATGCTGGGCCTGCAGGGAAAATTAATTATTTTATTGCAATAAATGGTTGTTTCGCTTTAGTCATTGCCAATTATTAGTCACAATTGCATGCTGTCTTTATGACTAAGCATAAGTTTCCATAGTAGATTTAGTTCTACTTATGATAGCATGTCCTTGATTTAAAAATGAATGAGGTATGATTGCGAATGAATAAAGAAAATCATTCTGGGATTTATTTGTTACCAAATTTATTAACGACTGTCAGTTTATTTGCAGCATTTTATTCAATAGTGGCTTCCACAAAAGGACAATATGAGGCTGCTATAGTCGCTATGTTTATAGGAATGATCGCTGACAGTCTTGATGGACGGATTGCCCGGCTAACCAATACACAAACTGAGTTTGGTGCTCAATACGATAGTTTGTCTGATATGGTTACTTTTGGAGTAGCGCCATCCTTGCTGTTATATAATTTAACTCTGCATCAATTAGGAAAATTTGGTTGGTTGGTCGCATTTATTTATACAGCGGCTGTTGCGTTGCGTCTCGCTCGGTTTAATACTCAGATTGGAAAATCAGATAAGCGTTATTTCCAGGGCCTCCCATGTCCACCGGCTGCAGCAGTAATGGCTTCTTTTGCTTGGATCTGTTTTCAAAATGAATGGGAAAATTTGATTGTATCTTTATTTACAGCTGTCCTGGCCTTGATTGTTTCCGTATTGATGGTGAGTAATTTACGCTATTACAGTTTTAAGGAAGTGGATTATAAGGGTAAGGTTCCATTTTTATATGTTTTAGTGATGATTCTTTTGTTTGTTGCAATTGCTGCAAATCCTGCAATAGTGCTTTTTGCAAGTTCAGGTATTTATGCTTTATCAGGCCCTATGTTGACGGTGATTTCATTACATAAAATGAGGAAACAAAGAAGAAATATGAGCAAATGACATGGATTGTGTATTTCTTGATGAATTATTATGTAAATCTGTTACCCAGACCTGTGAACAGTAGATTTCTTCAGATTAGTATCAATTAAGGTGTATTGAGATCTTAGGTCAGTTTATTGACTCACAGGTTGATCATAATAAAGATGTTACAAGAACGCGAGGAACATTGATAGAGAACAGGAACCTCTGTGTGTTGCAAAAAGATATGGAGCAGAGGTAAACAGCGTTGGTTAGTATTCTTTATTCGCTTTCCCCAAATCGATTATTGATTAATTCGACTAAAGCTTCATTCATGCGTTCTTCATCTGGACCGTCAATTTCCAACGTCAACTCACTACCTTTGTTAGCAGCAAGCATCATCACACCCATAATGCTTTTGCCATTAACGGTCTGAGTATCTTTGGTTACATCAATATGGCTTTGAAATTTTGCTGCTGTTGAGACAAATTTCGCTGAGGCACGAGCATGTAAACCGAGTCTGTTGATTATCTTTATTTTGGTCTTGATCATAGCACATACAATGTATCATGACTCTGGCATCAGGTACAGTGATTAAATAAGTGATTTTAGTAATCAACCCTCTTTCTCAGTGCTATGACCTCATCTAAAAAACGGTTATTTGTTTTATGTCAGTTTACATAAGCACTGAGAAGGTGTTGATATTAAATTAAAGTAAAAGGGTTTGTATTTAAAATAACATTTAATCCCTGTCTCTATGGGCTAAAAGTTTTTCTTTATGTTTAATCAGTTGTCGATTTAATTTGTCTACCAAAGTATCAATAGCAGCATACATGTCTTCTGATTCTGAACTGGCATGCAACTCGCCTTTGGTAACCAATACGGTCGCTTCTGCTATTTGTCTTACTTTTTCGACATCAAATACTACATTAATTGCTCTGATGTGATCAAAATGACGCTCAAGCTTATCAAATTTTTCTTCAGTGAATGCTCTTAGTGCAGGAGTGACATCCATACCATGTCCAGTAATGTTGATTTGCATAAAACCTCCTTTCGTTGACCGATTAATTAACTACTAATAACCTTTCTTTCATTGGATGGGGGAATCCCCATTGCTTCGCGATATTTGGCAACAGTACGTCTTGCTACTTTAATGCCTTGCTCACCTATTAGTTGGGCAATTTTACTATCACTCAAAGGTTTTTTTCTATTCTCTGCTGAAATTAATTTTTTTATTACCGCTCGGATTGCGGTGGAAGAGCATTCTCCTCCGCTATCAGTATTGACATGGCTGGAGAAGAAGTACTTTAACTCAAAAACACCTCGAGGAGTGTTAATAAATTTTTGAGTTGTAACTCTTGATACCGTTGATTCATGCATATCCAAGGCAGAAGCTACATCATTCAATATTAATGGTTCCATCGCTTCTTCACCAAATTCCAGAAATCCATGTTGGTATTCCATGATACAGGTTGCTACTTTTAGAAGTGTTTCCTGACGGCTTTGAATGCTTTTTAAAAACCAACGTGCTTCTTGCAAATTATGCTTTAAGAATTGATTATCCAGACTATTGTTTGCGCGTTGGATTAAAGCGGCATATTGGCTATTGATACTCAGCCTGGGAAGAATATCTTGATTCAAAAAAACTTTCCATTGATTATCTATCTTTTTAACAGTCAAGTCGGGAATAACATATTCAATATTATCTTGATGGATCAAACTTCCTGGTTTTGGATTTAATTTATGAATGACTTGTAATATTTCATGAATTGTTTTTTCACTTATTTGATGATTTTTCATGAGTTGTCTGTAGTTATGTTGCCCTAGCAACTCAATGTCTTCAAGAATGACTTTCTTGGCAGTAGCCAAAAGCTTGGGTTCCAGTGGAAGTTGTTCCAATTGCAAAACGAGTGTTTCTGCTAAATTAACAGATGCGCATCCTACGGGGTCAAATAATTGAAGCCTGTGTCTCACTGCTTCTATTTCTTCTATATCCAGAGGGAAATCATCGCTATTTAAGCTGGCGTGAATTTCAGCAACGGGTATAGTTAAAAAGCCGTCATCGTTTATCGCATCAATAATTGTTGTAGCAATGACTCGGTCAATATCGCTCATAGGCGTCAGGTCAAGTTGCCAGTTAAGATGATCTTGTAAATTGGTGGTAGTGCAGTGTAAATTATCGAAATTGTAATCGTTTTCTTCAAAATTATTGCGCTTGTTTAAGTTATTATACAGTTGCGACCATTGAAAATCTGAATATTCATCATGGTTCTGATTAGTATTTATTTGGGCGTCTTCTTTTTCTTCAACAGGAGTGGCTTCAAGCAAAGGATTTGATTCAACAACGAGTTGAATTTCTTGTTGTAAATCAAAGGTGGATAATTGCAGCAGTCTTATGGCTTGTTGCAGTTGTGGGGTTAACGTGAGATGTTGACCAATACCAATCTGCAATGTCGGTTTCATTCAAATCCTCTTTTTTTTTCACTGTCTTTAACTATCAGTTTAAACGATCCACAAGGATTATCCAGTGCTTACGGGCGTTAATTTGAATTTAAAAGTAATGGAATTACCTATATTTTTAATAAAATGATAGGCTTGTTTTGAAATATAACAAATTGGTTTTAAAGTGGATGATGATAGGGCGTAAGCCCCAAAGAAAGGGGCCTATCAATTTATTTTACTTTTTTCTCTTTGAAAAGCACGTGCTTTCGTACTTTAGGGTCGTACATCATTAATTCCATCTTTTCAGGATGGTTACGTGGATTTTTGGTAGTGGTTTTATAGTATCCAGTTCCTGCTGTGGATTCCATTTTCACTTTAATTGTAACAGCTGCCATGGCTTATCCCCTTGTTATATCTTCTCGCCTTTAGCTCTGATTTTATCCAGAACTGCCTTTATGCCTAACTTGTCAATAATTCTCATACCTTTGGTACTTAACCGCAAGGTGACAAATCGATTTTCTTCTTCAACCCAGAATTTATGATTCTGAATGTTAGGCAGGAAGCGTCTTTTGGTTTTGTTATTAGCGTGCGACACTTTATGACCAACCATGGGTCGCTTGCCAGTTACCTGACATACTCTAGACATTGTGTTACTCCAAGATAAAAAAAATTTTAACAGCCCTTACCAATGCACTACAGTGGTGTTTATTTTGGGGGGCTTTCGTTGTAAAAAATAACCAGATATGAAATACAAGAGCGGTTTTATAACAAAAAAACCCAAATATTGCAATATTTTTACTTTGTTTTCATTAAAAACTGATTTTTCAGGGCTATTATCCAAACAGGTGTCTGGTAAAAGTAGAATATTTAATCAAAATCAGTATAATCCTGAAATTTTATATTGAGTTATTGTGATGCAACGTAAGATTAAAAGTTACGTGTTGCGCGCTGGGCGAATCAGTAACAGACAGCAACAAGGATTAGATCTTTGGCTTGAAGACTATGAATTAAAATTTGATAGTCCCACTCCCTGGAATTTTGCAAAAGAATTTGGCCGTCATGATGCAGATACTATTGTAGAGATTGGTTTTGGTATGGGTACCTCATTGTTTGCCATGGCAATGAATAACCCTCAATGTAATTATCTGGGCATAGAAGTACATAAAGCAGGCGTTGGTAGTCTGGTAGCGGACTTGCATGAGTACCAGATATCTAATGTACGGGTAGTAGTGCATGATGCAGTAGAAGTATTACAAACTAAAATACCAGAAAACTCGCTTGCCGGGGTTCAAATTTTCTTTCCCGACCCGTGGCATAAAAAGCGTCATCATAAGCGACGACTGATTCAATCCGAATTTATTCAAATGTTAGTAAAAAAAATCAGGCCATCGGGATTTATTCACTGTGCTACTGATTGGGAAGATTATGCAGAGCACATTTTAAATGTTTTATCTTCAGAATCCGCCTTGTTTAACCAACAAAAAGAGGGCGGATACTCACCACGCCCGGACTCAAGGCCGTTAACAAAATTTGAGCTGCGTGGTGAGCGTCTAGGCCATGGAGTATGGGATCTGGTTTTTATAAAAAAATAAGGAAGTTATCTATGATAAAGCATGCAATTCTTGTTAGCGGATTGATTGTTTCCTTTTTAGCTTCAGCAGCTGAAATGTCATTTTTGGCCCAATTGACGGAGGTACCTGGTGCCTCTGGGCACGAAAAAAATGTTCGTCATTTGGTGCAAAAACAGTGGCAACCCTATATGGAGGAGCTAAAGATCGATGGTATGGGTAATTTGATCGGCCAGCGTAGAGATAATCAGAAAGGACCGAAATTACTCTTCATGGCACACCTTGATGAAACGGGGTTTATGGTGGAATCCATAACACCTGATGGTTTTTTGAAAGTTATCCCTTTAGGCGGGATCGCAAACTCAGTCATCTATGCTCAACGCTGGACAGTTTCAACACCTAAAGGATCTGTATTAGCTTATTCTGGTATGGATTCTCCGCATTTATTGGGTGATAAGAAAATGTTAGGGTCCCCTGATATCAATGCCCTGTTTTTAGATATCGGAGCAGAGAATAAAGAACAAGCTCAGAAAGAATTTGCAATCCAACCTGGTCTTGAAGTCACACCAGTAAGTGAATTTAGCCAATTAAGCAAGAACAGATTTTTAGGCAAGGCCTTGGATGATCGCCTAGGATTAGCTGTCATTAGTGACGCTCTGAGAGCAGTGAAACAACAACCCAATCAATTATATCTTGCTGCCACAGTGCAAGAGGAAGTTGGTATGCGGGGTGCCAGTACAGTATACAAAGCGACTCATCCAGATATTGCAATTAATGTTGAAGTCGGAATCGCAGATGATTATCCAATGCTGCTGGCTGATAGAAAAGGTCGAATTGGTTTGGGTAAGGGACCATCCTTATTTGTTTATGACAAATCAATGATTCCCAATCAGGAGTTAATTAACTGGATAATGGAACTTGCTAATAAAAATAATATCCCGCTACAACTTGAGGTGGAGCCAGGATATGGTGAAGATGGCTCCAAGGTTCAGGCATCAGGCATGGGCGTTCCTGTCGTCAACATTGGTATCCCTATTCGATATGCACACCAACATGCCGGGATATTTGATAAAAGAGATTACGATAATACAGTTAAATTGTTGAGCTTGATTGCTGAGAGTTTGAATCAGGAAGTGGTTGACAAGATTAAAAAGAGTTAACAATATTTTGATCTCCCATTGTCCATTGTGTAATATTGGTGTCCTATAAATAGTTTATAAATAAAGGAAGTATTATTATGGATTTTGTAAGTGAAATGAATAAGATTCTACAAATGGAATTAGAGCAATTTAAAGAATTTATTCAAAAGAAGCTGGAAGAAGATAAAAATTATTTAGAAAAGTTATTTTGGTTGCCGAATGGTTCTCAAATGACCGTTTTAAATTATTTGATCGAACAATACTCTGAGCCTAAGCTTGGTATAGACGATGCAAATAGGGATTTGCTTGCCAAAATAGATTTTGTCCTTCACGAGGCTAAAGATGTGAATGTTGGTGAGCCCTTGCACCAGGCAATTGTTGCTGGAAAAATTTCCTTGGCGCTCCATCTGCTGGGAGTGGATGAAAATAATTTCACACCCGGGGAGAGTGAAAAAACGGATGTTTTGAGTATTTTGTCTAAAGTAAGGAAAAAAATCGAAGAGTCTTTTAATCACGTAAAAAGATGTTTTTTTGATGTGGATAAACGGGATGGTTATGGGCGCACTTTGTTGTCTTTGGCATTAGATGCCAAACGCCAGGAACTGTTAATTGCCATTTTAGCCAGAAATCCCATTGTACACGCGACAACGTTAAGATCCTCAGCCTATGTTCCTTTCCAGCCTATTCATCAGGCTGTTGTTTTAGATTATGCAGAGGGCATTACCTTATTAGCCAGCATGGGGGCGCAATTGACAAATCCCCTGGGTAGCATGAGAGACACTCCGGTCATTTTGGCCGCTCGTTTGGGCAAAATAAATGCACTGGCGGCTTTACTGGAGTTACCAACTCAAAGTTTGTCTCTTGAATCCGAAAACAATCATTTATTCGAAGACAAACAAACTGGCCATACAGCAGTGGAAGAGTTATGTGAACGCATGGCCAATGAGAATGATAAAGCAGACGCTCTTCGTGGGATTGCCATGCTAATATGCCGTGGCGCTGAACCACCCCGTAATGAAAAAATGCGAAATTTGTTAAGCAGCAACCGGGTTGCTTTCTTAAAAGCGGTCAGTACCTATTTGGCAGATAAGCCTCAATTGGTCGATGCTTTTGTGGAGCGTTGTCATCTAAGAGAAAGTGCTTTGCATAATATAGTTTATGCCGATCATTCATGGGGGAGTTCTATTCGTCATTTACTCGGTGTTCCCAGTGAGGCGGCCCTTATTGTTGAAGAATTAGTGACGAGAAAATACAGTGATCCTTCCTTTGCCAGCGAAAATGTTTCGTCATTATCAACTACTGCCACGGAAAACCTACGTTCAGAGAGGAACCCACTGAAACTCTATGCCGAATTTGTCAGGCGATACACGCAAGCATATGATAGCCAAATGATTACCAATCGTTGGAGTACCATGCGCTGGATGATCGCCGAAGGAAATTGTGATTGGGATACAGTAGTTCGATATTCGAAAAATCATCCAACGAGCCGTACCAGGATTGTGTTGAATGAAATGTTTAACCCGATACCGAGGGTACATGAGGATATTGAGTCTCAACAGAGTTCTCCACGAGTTGTCCTAAAATAATTTATGTCAATATTTTGATCTTGAACCTTCGACAGACACCATGGCGGTCTGCGAAGGTTTAAAAACATCTTGAGTATTTCCAGATGATTGCCAAGTACAGATAGTCATTTGCTTCATTTCAATATACAAGTCCTGAAGTATCTACTTGCTTAAACTTCATATACCCCATAAAATCCTAAATTCATTTGAAATTGCTAGGAGTAGTACATGGGGTGGAATGAGCCAGAGAAGGGCAAAGATCCATGGTCGGGTAAAAATCAACCTCCGGATTTGGATGAAGCTCTTAAACGTATCCAGGATAAATTGAAGAAAACATTTTTTGGAGGCACGGGCAAATCAAATAATAATTCGTCAGGTGGTTCCAGTGGCGGATTGCTTGCTGTAACAGTTTTATTAATAGCTTTTATTCTTTGGGCTCTTTCTGGTATTTTTATTGTGGATCCTGCAGAGCAAGCTGTGATACTCCGCTTTGGTAAATATGTAGAAACAGTTGGCCCTGGTCCTCATTGGATTCCTCGTTTTATCTCATCAAAGATTGTTATGAATGTGGATAGGGTGCTAGATTACTCCTACTCCGCTCAAATGCTTACCAGTGATGAAAATTTAGTATCGGTCTCTTTGGCTGTCCAGTACCGCATTAATGATTTGAGTGAGTATTTGTTTAATGTCGCAAATCCTGAGGAAAGCTTACAACAGGCAACTTCCAGCGCTTTAAGACAAGTTGTAGGTACGACAACCCTGGATCAGATAATAACTGAAGGTCGAGAAGTTTGGGGAGGTAGAGTACAAGAAACTCTGACGAAAACTTTAGAAAGCTATAAGACCGGAATTTTAATCGTTAATGTGTCACCCCAACCTGCCAGAGCTCCAGAAAGTGTTCAGGATGCTTTTGATGACGCGATTAAAGCTCAAGAGGATGAAAAACGTTTCAAGGAACAGGCTTATGCTTATGCAGCAAAAGTGGTGCCCATTGCAGAAGGTAAAGCGAGTCGTATTCAACAGGAAGCAGAAGCTTATTCGAAGCAAGTCGTCTTAAGGGCACAGGGAGAAGTAGCGGAATTTTTAGCCTTACTTCCTCAATACAATGCAGCTCCTCAAGTTACGGCTAAACGGATGTATCTTGAAGCTATGCAAAAAGTAATGAATAAGAGCAGTACTATTATTGTTGACAGTAAAGCAGGAAATTTATTGTATCTACCTTTAGATAAACTACTTGGTAATCAATACGTTCCGCAATCTGAAAATCTAAAAGCCATAAAAAATGGTACGAATGTCAGTAATGAGGAGGACAACTTGATTCTTTCTGGAAGAGATCTCACAAGACCAACTTATAGTCAAGGGAGAGATTGAGAATGAATGCATTTAAAACGACATTGGGTGTCTTAATCTTTTTGGTACTAGTGCTTTTGTTTACCAGTATGTTTACTGTTACACAAGGACAGCAGGGTATTATTTTACGTTTAGGACGTTTGGTAAAAGACCCTCAAACTGACGCAGTGAAAGTATTAAATCCTGGGCTCCACTTTAAAACCCCTTTTATCGAAAGTGTGCGAATTTTCGATACACGCATCCAAACCATGGACATCAAATCGACCCGTATTGTGACCAAAGAGAAAAAAGATGTCATGGTCGACTATTATGTGAAATGGCGAATTTCAGATTTAGCCCAGTATTTTAAATCAACAGGTGGAAATGAATTTAAAGCTGAAACGTTGCTAGAACAACAGTTAAATACCTTGCTCAGAGCCCAATTTGGTAAGCGTACTATATCCGATGCTGTTTCAGGAGGGCGTGATGATGTTATGGAAATACTGCGTAATGCTGCTGAGAAGCAAGCTGGTGAATTAGGTATTAAAGTGGTTGATGTTCGTATTAAAGGTATTGAGTTGCCTTCAAATACCAGTAATGCTATCTATCAACGCATGAGAGCCGACATGCAAAAAATTGCAAACAGACATAGAGCTGACGGACAAGCTGCCGCAGAACAGATCCAAGCGAAAGCTGATGCTGATGTCACGGTTTTATTGGCTAAAACTAAAAGTAATGCTCAGCGAATTAGAGCAGTTGGTGAAGCGGAAGCAGCAGCTATCTATTCCAAAGCATACACTCAAAATCCTGATTTTTTTGCTTTATACAAAAGCTTGTTAGCCTATGAAGCCAGTTTTCATAGTAAAAAAGATATTTTAATATTGGATCAAAGCAGTTCATTTTTTGATTATTTCAAACAAGCTATGCCAAAAAATGATGGTACAGCGGCTAAAAAGTAATTATAATGTGAAATTTTGCTGTAATCAGGTTCGATATTTATTAGCATCATCCATCTAATATAAATGCAGTTGGGTTTCTCGTAAAATGCAACTGCATTTTTAATTTTTACAGGTATGCAAACAAAGAGTAAATCATGGGTAAGAATGTTGTTGTTTTGGGTACACAATGGGGAGATGAAGGCAAAGGCAAAATTGTTGATTTGCTGACACAAGATGCTCAAGTGGTTGTCCGTTATCAAGGGGGCCATAATGCAGGCCATACATTAAAAATCAATGGAGTAAAAACAGTACTTCGTTTAATTCCATCCGGGATGCTTCGCCCTAACGTAACCTGCTATATTGCAAATGGTGTGGTTTTATCACCTCAGGCATTACTTAGTGAAATTAAGGAGCTTGAGGGTAATGGCATCAATGTGAGGGAGCGATTACGCATTAGCCTGGCTTGCCCCCTGATTCTCCCTTACCACATTGCTTTGGATAAGGCTCGTGAGACACATATGGGCAAGTCTGCAATTGGAACAACAGGTCGTGGTATAGGTCCTGCTTATGAGGATAAAGTGGCTCGGCGCGCTTTAAGAGTAGGTGATTTATTTCATAGAGACCGATTTGCCAATAAATTAACAGAATTATTGGATTATCATAATTTTGTATTAACACAATATTTCAAACAACCAGCTGTTGATTTGGAATCCCTATTGGGTGAGTCATTACAATGGGCTGAAGAATTAAGACCAATGGTTTGCGATGTTTCTGCATGTTTGCATGAACATAGAAAACAAGGTGAAAATATTTTATTCGAAGGGGCGCAAGGTGTTTATTTAGATATTGATCATGGAACATACCCCTACGTAACTTCTTCAAATACCTGTGTGGGATCTGTAATTAATGGTGCGGGATTTGGTCCTCGCTATATTGATTACGTGTTAGGCATTACAAAAGCTTACACAACTCGAGTTGGCGGTGGCCCATTCCCCACTGAATTACTTGATGACGTTGGAAAACGCATTGCGGAACGAGGACAGGAATTCGGCGCAGTAACTGGTAGACCCAGACGTTGTGGGTGGTTTGACGCTGTTTTATTAAAACGCTCGATTGAGTTAAATAGTATTTCAGGACTCTGTGTTACCAAATTGGATGTTCTCGATGGCTTAGAGGTATTACGGATTGCTGTGGCTTATAAAGACAGGGATGGCAATATATTATCTCGACCTCCTCTGGCAGCTGATGATTTCAACGATTTGTTACCAGTCTATGAGGAGCTTCCTGGTTGGCAGGAATCTACTGCTGATGTGACTGTGATGAGTGACTTACCCGCCAATGCAAGGGCTTATCTAAAGCGAATTGAAGAGATATTAGGGATTCCTATTGATATGCTATCAACAGGACCTGAAAGGGATTCAACAATTACTTTACGAGGTCCTTTTCTTTGATACAAAGTTAAGTTTTGTAACCACTATGAGTGTCATGCAAGGATTTCTTGATATGACACTTTCCGCCTTTTAAGTATTATTGTTCTGTGTTTTAGCAAGCTATTTCCTTGGGGGCCGCAAGCAATTCTTGCATTGCTAAATTCCATTTCATGCTAAAGTTAATGTACATAAAAGATAAATTATCTCTTATCTGAATGTTTACTCAATAAAATGGTAAATTATGGAATATCTAACTCCCAAAGGATTGATTCCTTTTATAACCGAACTCAAAGCGCTTAATATTCTGCAACAAGATGATAATACTAATATTGCTCTCGTATCAGAAATTTTAGCACGCTGGGTTGTAGATAAAGACTGGCTGGAGAAAAAATTTTACTATGTCAATCCAGAGGTTGGCTTTAACTCCTGGTTAATTCATGAAGAAAAAGATCATACTTTAGCAGTTAATATCGTTGCCTGGCAGTCAGGACGAGAAATTACTCCGCATGATCACCAGACTTGGGGTGTTGTGGGTAGTATAATAGGCGTTGAAAAAAATTATTTTTGGAAAAGAATGGATGATGGTTCAAAGCCAGGGTATGCCGAGATCATAAGAGAAAAAATGGCTGTTATACGTCCCGCTGGTGGGGTAATTGGTTTTTTGCCTAATGACATTCACAGTGTTATGAATGAATCAGATGATGTAGCAATTTCACTACATGTTTATGGAAAAAATTTGAATTATACAGGTCGCCATCAGTACGACCCGGTTAACAATTTAATGCAACCATTTATAGTAAATTATAGGGCGTGTTGACAATTGGCTCCCAACGCCTACGTGCCGCGACTTGTTCGCGGCATCCAGGAGATGGTCAACTTGAAATCGGTCCTTCGAATAAGTGTGTAATTGATTGATAAATAAGAGTAAACTCGTATTATAACGGTTCTAACCCCAAGTACAAAACGAGCTTGCAATGCTTAGACTTATGCTCAATGAAAACAATTGAAACCATTGGTAAATCGATCGCTGGCAATACAACAAAGATCCATATGGCTGTGGATGCCTTTGGTTTTCCAATTTCATTTCAGTTGATTTGCGGTGAAGTACATGATGCTAAAGCTGCACCGGACTTAATCAGCTCTTTACCGATAGCAACTTATACTATTGCGGACAAAGGTTATGACAGCGAAGAAATTCGAGAACAAATTAAGCAAAAATCTTCCATTCCAATTATCCCCAGAAAGAAAAACTCTAAAACAGGTAATGCTGAAGTTGATCGGGGTTTATATAAATATCGTCACCTAGTTGAAAATATATTTGCCAGACTTAAACAGTTTCGTGCTATTGCAACAAGATACGATAAGTTAAAACGGAATTATGCTTCAACGCTAGCAATGGCATGCTCATATATTTGGCTTCCTATGTAACCCACATAATTTGAATGATATTATCGAACCGAGTCCAAAACTCGATAACAAGGAAGAAAGATGAAATCATTTTATGCCTATATTATGGCAAGTAAGCGCAATGGCACCCTATATGTTGGCTCAACATCTGATTTAATTAAGCGGGTCTGGGAGCACAAAAATAAAGTGATTCCAGGGTTTTCAGCACGGTATAATGTACATATCTTGGTCTATTATGAAGTGCATGAAACGTACATAGAAGCTGCTCGTCGTGAGAAACGTTTCAAAAATTGGTGCAGACAGTGGAAGTTAAATTTAATTGAAGAGTTAAATCCAGAATGGCGCGATCTTTATGAAGAAATCTGCAGCTGATTAGATCTCATGGATGCCGCGAACAAGTCGCGGCCCGTAGGCTTTGGGAGCCAATTGTCAACACACCCTAGTTAGGTTGATATTTATCATTGTCACTATGCTTTCAGTCCTACCAAATTGCTATTTATTGAAACAGGACTTATAAATTGATATGAAACTCTTTGTTAAAACATATTTTTAATTCTGTCATTTAGTTTATCTAAATTCCCTCATTAAAAACATGATTTACTTCGAGCTTGGGTTTTTCATAAGCCCTGTAAAATTAAAATTGTAGCTACGAAGCAAATAAATATGGAAATTCCTTCATTAAAATATCAAGAACTTTTTGTTGATCAGATTTACTTTTAATAATGAGCAAGACCGTGTCGTCTCCGGCAATAGTTCCTAAAATCCCTGAATTTGCAGAGTCTTTTATGCTGAAGGAAACGTATTTACGGTCTATATAATAAGCAAGACTGTTTGCATTACCAGGATGAGTTTGCAGGATGATTAGCCCAAAATCAGAGACCTGGACATTTAGAACCAGAGGTAAGCCAGGCTGATTGTAATCAATGATTTTGTAATAACCGGATACTTTTGCAATTTTCATTTTTTTTAAGCGACGAGAAAGGGTTGCTTGAGGAATCTCATACCCTCTTTTTTTTAAGCTGTTCTGCAAATCACTTTGTTCCGCAATACTTTCAGTTTGCACTATCGATAAAATCAAATCATCCAAAAAGGCATCATGAGTCAATTGCTTTCTCCCTGTTATCAATTAAATTGAATATAAATTACTAAAATTGAAATTATATCCATTTTTTCTTGACAGTACAAATCCTGATCCTGTATATTCACAAAACGAATAAATATCGGATACATATTCATGAAAAAGATTTGTCTTTTGTTATTAATCAGTTCTTTTATACTTATATCCAGTTGTAATGAGCAAAAAAATCAAAATACACTGCGTTTTTCCACTTCAGCAGAATATCCACCTTTTGAATATATTGAAAATGGAGAAATAAAAGGATTTGATATTGATTTGGCAAAATTGATTGCCAAAGAGTTGGGTAAAGAAGCCGTTTTTGACAACATGCAGTTTAGTACGGTTTTGCCTGCATTGAATTCAGGCCAGGATGACGTTGCGATTGCCACAATTACTATTACCGAGGAACGTAAGAAAAATTTTGATTTTTCCATACCTTATTATTTTGAAGGAATGGCTGCCGTTTTTGATATTTCACAACCAGTGAAAGAGATCTCGCAATTAACAGGAAAAAAAATAGCAGTCCAGCTGGGTACTGTCATGGAAATTTGGCTTCATCAAAACTTTCCTAATGCTGAAATTACGGCTTTGGATAATAACAACCAAGCGATAGAAGCTTTAATCGCAGGTCATGTTGATGTGGTCCTTATGGATGGGGCACAAGGGGGTGTTTATAGCAAGAAATATCCAGGGCTGTCTTATTCCATCCTGGCGAAAGCAAATGAAGGTTATGGATTGGTCTTAAAAAAAGGTTCTCCTCTAAGGGATGAAATCAATTCCGCATTGGAAAATCTTAAAGCGAAGGGTGAAATTCAAAAATTGGAATCCATTTGGATAAAGGGGTCAATATGATGGAGGTGGTGCAAAATCTGTTTTTCATTGGCAAAGGAATAGTTCTGACTATGCAATTATTAACAGGAGGTATGCTGATTGGAGTATTGCTTGGATCTCTCTTGTCAATTTGCAGACATCAAGGAATCGCTTGCTTTGTTATAAACCGATTCATATCCATATTGAGAGGCACACCACTCATTTTACAATTAAGTTTTATTTATTTCGCAGTGCCTGTTTTATTAGGTATGCGACCAAGTATTTTAGTGGCTGGAATTGTTGCTTTTGGTTTGAATAGTTCGGCTTATTTCGCTGAAATTTTAAGAGCCGGAATTGAGAGTTTACCCAAAGGGCAGTTTGAAGCAGCCCTTACTCTGCAAATTCCTAGCTTTTACTTATGGAAAGATATTATTTTACCTCAAGTGGTAAGAAATATTTTTCCCGCAATGATCAATGAAATGATCGCCTTGTTAAAAGAAACGGCCTTGATTTCTACTATTGGAGGCATGGATTTAATGCGCCAGGCTCAAACATTGGCAGCACAACAATTTACTTACTTTATGCCTTTATGTATCACGGGTTTCTATTACTACAGTTTGGTCTTACTCCTTGAAGCGCTAGGTAAAAAAATCGAAAAAAGGGGACATTATGCTGCAAGTCATTAACGCATCGAAAAAAATCGGCAATGCCCAAGTACTTAATGAGATTAATTTAAGTATTCAAGCAAACAGTATTGTTGGTTTAGTAGGTCCTTCTGGTAGTGGAAAAACAACTTTACTGAGATGCATACAACAATTGGAGTCAATCGATTCAGGCTCTATCCAGTGCGAAGGAAAAAGCGGATTTATGTTTCAGGATTTTCAATTATTTCCGCACATGACAGTACTCAATAACCTAATTTATGCGCCAAGTCTTCACGATAAAACTGCTGATCATATAGCAAACGCGTGGGCTTTACTTGCTATGTTAGGTTTGTCAGACAAAGCTCATTCTTACCCACAAGGATTGTCTGGTGGACAAAAACAACGCGTGGCCTTGGCTAGAAGCTTAATGATGAAACCGGATTTATTGCTTTGTGATGAACCGACTTCTGGTCTTGATATGGCGACCACTAATGATGTCATTGCTTTGTTGAATACAGTGAAGACTCTAAAAATCACTATGCTTATCGCTTCTCATGATTTGTTTTTTTTATCCAATATTGCGGAGCGATTGTTGGTTGTAAAGCAAGGGCAACTAATTGCTGACTTTAAAACCCAAGAGGTGCCTGATCCTATTTTATATCTACAGCAGTTTTACCAGGGGGAAATATTATGAAAAAGGTTATTAAAAAAATCGCATTAGCTTATTCAGGTGGCTTGGATACCTCCATCATGATCCCTTGGCTTAAAGAGCATTATGAGCATGCTGAAGTAATCGCTGTGATTTGTGATTTAGGGCAACAGGAAGATCTCGATGCCATAAAAAATAAAGCGCTAAAAAGCGGTGCTTCCAAAGCGTATGTAGTCGATGTGAAGAATGAGTTTGCCACTCAATATCTTTGGCCTTTGGTAAAATCAGGTGCTTTATATGAAGATCAATACATTCTGGGCACTATTTCAAGGCCACTAATTGCTCAAAAGCTTGTTGAAATTGCTTTGACGGAGCAAGTAAATGCCGTTGCACATGGAGCCACCGGTAAAGGGAATGATCAAGTGCGTTTTGAATATTCGATTAAGGCACTTGCACCTCAGCTTGAAATTATTGCTCCCTGGAGAACTTGGGATATTAAATCAAGACAGGAAGCAATTGTGTATGCTAAAGCGCATGGCATTGAGGTACCAGTGACTCCCAAAGCGCCTTATTCTAGAGATCATAACATTTGGTATATTTCTCATGAAGGTGGTGTGCTCGAAGATCCTTCTCAGGAAATGCCGAATGACGTGTTATTAATGACTGCTCCTGTATCACAGACTCCTGATGAAGAGGAAGTGGTTGTTCTTGATTTCAAAAAGGGGGTTCCAGTCGCCTTAAATGGACAAGAACTTTCTCCAGTGGATCTCTTAAATTCATTAAATCAAAAAGCAGGGCAGCATGGTATTGGAGTGGCGGACATTGTTGAAAATCGATTAGTTGGAATGAAAATTCGAGGGATTTATGAAGCACCTGCTGCTGCCGTGCTTTATAAGGCACATAAACTACTGGAGAGTTTATGTCTCACTCGTTCTACGTTACATCTGAAGCAATCTTTACAGCAAACTTATGCCAATTTGGTTTATGAAGGAAGATGGTTTTCTCAAACCAAACAGGCTTTGGATGCATTCATTGATGTGACGCAGCAGCATGTCACAGGCTGTGTTAAGTTAAAGTTATTCAAAGGAAACATTATCCCTGCCGGTATGCATTCTCCCTATAGCTTGCATCATCCCGAATTGGCTACTTTTGAAGAGGATAATGTATACAACCAAAAAGATGCGGAAGGATTCATTAACCTCTTTTCTTTATCCGCTAAAATTTATAGCCAGGTACATCAGGGGGGGAATTATGACTAATAAAACATGGGGAGGGCGATTTAAGAAATCTTTGGATAGCAGTGTCAACCAGTTTAATGCGTCATTGTCTTTTGATCATGTGCTTTTTGACCAGGACATTAATGGCAGTCAGGTTCATGTAAAACAATTAGCTAAACAGAAGATTTTAACAGAAGCTGAATGCCAGGAGATTTATTCTGCTCTTGAAGAAATCAGAACAGAGATAAAACAAGGCCAATATTCATTTAATGAACGTGATGAAGAAGACATACATATGTTTATTGAGCAATTGCTGATTCAAAAAATAGGTGATTTGGGTAAGAAATTACACACCGGCCGTAGTCGTAATGATCAAGTGGCTTTGGATCTTCGTTTATATACCAGAGATAAAGGCTGTCTGATTAATGAACTTTTGACAAGGCTTATCGATTGTCTAGATGATCTAACCAGTAAACATCAACAGGATTTAATGCCAGGCTATACTCATTTACAGCAAGCCCAACCTGTTACGTTAGGGGCTTATTTTAACGCGTATCAATGCATGTTTAGCCGAGACAAAAGCAGATTAGAGGATTGGTTTAAACGCATGAATTATTCTCCATTGGGCGCCGGGGCACTGGCAGGAAGTACCTTACCTCTTGATAGAGAATGGGTAGCTGAATCCTTGGGATTTGCAGGGATCATTCCTAATACTCTTGATGCAGTCAGTGACAGGGACTTTGTCATTGAATTATGCAGTGTTGCTGCAATGATTATGATGCATCTCTCCAGATTGTGTGAAGATTTGATTCTATGGTCTACCCAGGAGTTTAATTTTGTTACATTGGATGATGCGTTTGCTACAGGCTCTTCATTGATGCCTAACAAAAAAAATCCCGATGTTCCTGAATTGATTCGTGGCAAATCAGGACGAGTTTATGGTCATCTAATGGCCATTTTAACGGTAATGAAGGGGTTGCCCCTGGCTTATAACAAAGACATGCAGGAGGATAAAGAAGGATTATTTGATACGATTAATACGATAATCGTTTGCCTGCAAATGATAACTCCTTTTTTGCAAAGTCTGACTTTTAATACCCCGTTAATGAGAACCAAAGCTCAAAGTGGTTACCTTGATGCAACTGCCATTCTGGAGTCATTAGTGATGAAGGGTATGCCTTTTCGTGATGCGCACCATCAAGTTGGGGCATGGATTGCAGAAGCGATAGAAAAACAATGTTCACTGAATGAATTATTAAAAGGAGGCTAAGAATGTCTTTTTCCACCTCAACCAATTTGACTCCTATTGAAATGCAAGACGATGGCCTTGAAAAAATTCAATCTCAGAATAACCCATGTGCAATTAATGAAGTGAAGACCAATACTTTTGTCATTAATTTACAACAAGCTATTTTTGGCCTGGAGACGGGTAGTGAGGCCGTTGATTTTGTTTCTCATAAAGATACAGGCTTTCCATTTCCTGCCGGTGAATACAAACCAAGACATTTTCTTACTGGCACAGAGTTAGCAAGGGAGGAAATTCAGTTTATCTTAAGCCAGGCTCGCTCTCTAAAACAAAACCCGGGATTATATAATCAGGCACTTGCCAATAAAAGTTTGGTAATGATTTTTGAAAAACCTTCCTTTAGAACCCGTTTGAGTTTTGCTTTAGCGATTCAGAGTATGGGGGGGATCGTTGTTGAAAGCATCGCTAACTCAAGAAAGCAGGAGACTCCAGCTGATATGGCTAGAGTTTTAAATGGCTATGCTGATTTTGTAATGGTCAGAACACATGAGGACAGTTTTTTGCAAGAAATGGCCGAATATTCCAAAATCCCTATTATTAATGGCCTCTCCGCATTGCATCACCCTTGTCAAATTCTTGCTGACTTGCTAAGTCTTGAAGAACAGTTCGGTGCTTTGAAAGGATTAACCCTCACTTACATAGGGGATGGCAATAATATTTTGCATAGTTTGATGCTTTTAGCACCGCAGTTAGGTGTCACTGTGCATTATTGTTGCCCAAAATCAAATCAGCCTAATGAGGCTATTGTTAAGGAGGCCCAAAGCAAGGCAGGGAAACAAATGATTTATTATTTTGATAAACCAGAGGAGGCCGTGAAGCAAGCGGATGCCGTTTATACTGATGTGTGGACAAGTATGGGATTTGATAATCCTGAAGCGGGGAAGATTTTTAAAGGGTTTCAGGTTAATGAAACATTAATGTCCCATGCAAAACCCGATTCAGTGTTTATGCATTGCATGCCTATGGAAAGGGGAAAAGAGGTTTCTGCCACTTTACCCGACAGCGCGTCATCCATCATTTTTACTCAGAGTGAGAATAGGATGCATGTACAAAAGGCCTTGATGTTATTTTTGGATCAATAGAACCTTGGATTATGAGGCCCATATTAGTGCATAATGAAATGCTATTTTGCATTTCTCCTAATATGGACTCATTGTTTTGCAAATTAATTTAGTAACTCTTCTCAAAGGCAATTAATTGTTGTTCCAGATTCCATTGCAATTTTGCTTTTTCGTTGTGCGCAATAAATTTTTGACAACTTTTGCTCCCAAGGTCATGACAATCAGGAACCAATTCGGCTTTATCCGCATTAGCCCATATGCTTTTCCCAGGTAAGAAGGAATAAGTTAATGTGTTTCTATTAATTTGTTTTAATTGTTGATAACTAAGGCCATGTTCTTTAGCCGCCTCTACATATTGTTGGGTTAAGTCCGTTCTTAGCACTCCTTCGTCATCAGTGGATAAAACGACAGGTACATTATGGGAAAGATAATAATTAAGAGGATGATTGGAGCCAGATATATCCAGAATTTTTAAATTACTAATCAAATTGATTTCAACGGGTATGTGATGGTTAGCCATGTATTTTAAGGTATCTTCTGCATTGTTTTCATAACCGATATCCACACCGTGGCCAATTCTTTGGGCGTGCCCAATCAGCAGTGCATCGCGAATATGATGACTTAGATTTTCTGGTGTTACTGCCTGAGGAGATAATTCTCCGGCATGTAAGGTGATCGGAACATTCGGGTATATTCGATGCAGGTATTCAAAGATGGACATGTGCTTTTGGTAATCACGCAAAGAAATAATTCCATCTTCCGGCTGCACGAGGTTTACCCCGATTAAATTCCCCTTGGATTTCGATACAGCCTCAAAAGCGTTCAATGCTTGGGCAAAGACGTTATCAACAGGCTGCTCTCTGAGCACATAATAGAGGAATTTAATTTTTACATGGCAGGAGTCGGAAGCAGGGTTCTCGTTGCAGCGTAACTCTTGAGATGCTTTGGTAAGAATTCGGTCACTTTCCAAAACGGTATTTTGTATGTTGCTTTGAAAATCTTTATTCGCTAATAACAAGCGTCTTTTTTGGTCATACGATGGAATATCCTTGATTAAATCCCCATAAGTTAATGACTGGGCATTGTCTGGGATTGTCATAATTTCCAAGTATTGTGCTTTTTGCTGTGCGGCACGTTGAACAATATCAGCAAGCAATTGCGGTTGATAATCAAAAACTATAGGCATGTATTTGATAAATCCATTGAAAAAATGATCGTGGCCAGATTCTTTACCCGGTATAAAATCTTTCATAGACCAGTCTTTAATGATGTTGGAATAGAGTTCAGGGTTGTTAAAGACTTCTTTAACATTAACTCCCTCACAATGAGAAGAATCTTTACTGACGGCAAAGGTGTGTTTATCCAGGCAGTAGTTGCCATTTGCGGCGAGCGCCAGCATGGTCTCAGGATAGGCTCCTCCAGCCAAATGATAATGTAACTCGCCACCCTTGGGCATTGTTTTAAAAAAGGCATAAAGGGCACTGGAATCCTTTTTTATATGACTAAAATAGGAATCAACACTGGCGTATGTTGGACACAAAAAAAAGGAACTGGTAAAAAATGCGAGTAATCTGGTAATGTTCATAATTTCAATGTGATCATTAATTGGTCAGATATTATCTCATAATCTTGCACGATTCCCAACAGAATATCTGTTTTATCATGCAATCTCTTATTATTTTTTACGAAATGATAATGATTGTATTTTTTTATTATTCATTGCAGAATGTTTTTAAGGTTTAACACATGGAAGAAAAAAATGCCCTATTTCTATACAAGATTGGCGCCTTTGTTTTTTGTATTCGTTATCGCACTTATTTTTATAAATTTTTCCTATGCCCATGAATTTCAAACTGATTCAAAAAATAAACATAAAGTGGATGTTCACATAGGTATCTATGCTCCGTTTTCCAGTCATTCAGCTTTTATTGGAAGAAATATTCTGGCTGCAATGGAAATGGGCAGCGAACGGTTACAGTCCTCCGATATTCATTATTCATTTTATACTCTGGATCAACTTCCTAAAAATAAGAATGCTGGTCTTGTGCTGCAAAAATTTATTGATACTCATCATATCAATGTGTTGGTGACTGGAGGTAAAGAAACGGGGTTAATAGCAGCTCCCATAGCAAAGAAAAACAATTTGATTCATTTTAGTCTGACCAACAATACTGAAGTTGCAGACGGCAGAAATAATTTTATCGTCTGGAGTCCAGCTTATGACCAAGCCAAGGTTTTGGTTAACGAACTAAAACGTCAGCAGGTCCATCACTTGGGAATTATTACGGCAAATCAACCGTCCTCAACCGCTTTGACGCATAGTGTTATAAAACAATTACAGTCTGATTCTCATATTGATGTGGCTGCCTCCGAGTATTTTGAACCTGGAAATAAGGATTTTTCAAGATTAACTAACAGAATTAAAAGAAAAAATGCAGATATGTATTTGGTAATGGCATCACCTGAGGATATTAAATTAATACAAGAGCAAATGGAGGCAGATAAACAGCATGTGCCCATTACCAGTATAGTTGAGCGCGCTACTCCAGAAGTGGTAAAGGTATTTGAAGGTCAATGGTATGTTGATTCTCATGAGATGCAGCCTGATTTTATTAATGAATTTAAACAAAATTATTTAAATTATCCTGTAACTGAAGCAGGTTACGCGTTTGATTTATTTCAGCTTTTGAACAAAAGCATAGTAATGGCGATAAGAACACAAGGTTCTCCTACTACAAGCCAGGAAGTCGTTCATCAACTCCATGACATTGCCAATGGAACAGGCGTAATGGGAACCATGGTATTGGACAGTAAGGGTTCTTTATTTACCAAATCTGAAGTGAAAACTGTGAAAAATGGCGAGATTCATACTGTCTAGGTAGAAAATAAAACCTGAAATCATCAGTTCATTGTGAATCGATGATTTCAGGCGGGAGTGACTAATTGGTCATTATCTGTTAGCTAACGCCATTCCTTCCAATACGGTGAGTGCCGCATATAACTGATAATCCTCGTGTATTAAATCTCCGGTTTGAATTTGGTTGTTTTTGGATTCAGTGTTTTCTGAATTGTCTTTGTTAATCAAGTGCCCATTAAGGTCCGCTTCAGTAAAACCAGCGAGAGTGTCTTTTTTGACTGCATTTTTAGGAACGTCTACTTCTTCTACAATGATGTCAGGAATTATTCCTTTGGCTTGAATGGAGACTCCTGATGGAGTGTAATAAAGTGCTGTGGTTAGTTTTATTCCGGTTTTGCCATCAAGAGGTAATACGGTTTGAACGGATCCTTTTCCAAAACTCTTTGTACCAAGGATTATAGCTCTTTTATTATCTTTTAATGCCCCAGCGACAATTTCTGAAGCAGAGGCAGAACCATTATTAATTAAGACAACGATAGGCGCATTGTCTAACACATCCCCTGGATTGGCCAGGGCGGTGAATTTAGAACCAGGTAGTCTGCCTTCCGTATAGACTATCATTTCTTGCTTACCTGCCTTGTCATTGCCAAGAAAAGCATCGGATACCTGGATAGCTGAATCAAGTAAACCCCCGGGGTTATTTCTTAAATCCAATACTAACCCTTTCAATTTCCCGCCTGCTTGTTGTTTTAATTGTTCGATTGCTTTAATCATGTCTTTTCCAGTTAAAGCCTGAAATTGAGTCAATCGAATGTAACCATAACCTTCGCTTAGCATTTTGCTTTTTACACTTTTTATTTGAATAACTTCTCGAATTAAGTCAAAAGTTAAAGGTTTGTTTACACCTTTTCTCAAGATAGTTAATTCTATGGTAGTACCTGGTTTGCCGCGCATTAAATTAACAGCGTCTTTAAGAGAAAGACCTTGAACGGACTCTTTACCCAGTTTAATAATATAATCGCCAGATTTGATTCCCGCTTTAAATGCTGGAGTGTCTACAAGAGGAGTGATTACTTTAACAACACCTTCTTCCATGGTCACTTCGATACCTAAACCACCAAATTCACCGCTGGTTGATGTTTGCAACTCCTTAAATTCCTCTTCATTGAGATAACTGGAATGCGGATCAAGGCCGGTTAGCATCCCGCGAATTGCGTTATCAAATAATTCTTTATCATCAACTGGTTTGACATAGTATTTCTTTATTTCACCGATGGCATTGGAAAACCGTTGCACATCTTCCAACGGAATTCGTTTTGTATTAGAATAATTTGAATTGGTTTCTTCAGCCGAAAACGCGGTCAAAGGCAGCATCAGAGTTAGGGCATAAACCAATGCCAAAGTACTGGAAAAAAGTTTCTTAATAACCATAGCGATCTCCTCAGATGCAAGGCCATGAAATTAGCCACCTGCGTATTTTTTTATGCAATTTAAATGCCAGCGGCTAAGCTTTAAGACAACCAGTCTAACGGATTGACCGCTTTTCCTCTTTGTCTTATTTCAAAGTATAGACCGTTTTGCTTAATTCCACCGGTATGGCCTACACTTGCGATTTGCTCGTTTTGTTGGACGATTTGTCCTTTGCGTTTGAAGAGAGATTGATTGTGTGCGTATAAAGTCATAAACCCTTGGCCATGGTCAATAATCAGAAGCAAACCATAACCTTTTAGCCAATCACTAAACACAACTTTCCCTGGGTAAACGGCAGTAACTATGGAGCCTTCATCGGCAAAAAATGTCACTCCTTGATTCATCCTGCGTAAAGATCTATGGGTGGTTTGGACAGGTAACGGCAATTTTTTGCGCATTCCCGTGAACGGTTTGCCGCTTTGAATTACACTTTGTTGAGATAATGACTTCATGAGATGAGATAAGTTGTCTCTATCTTTTTGAAAATCTTTTAATGATTGTTGATTATTTTGAATGTCATTATCAATGGATTGAATCAGTGTGCTATGGTATCTTTTATTTTGCTCTAGCTGTTTTTGATTTTGTGACAACTTAAATTGTAGCTGCTTGTTTTCTGCAAGTTCATTTCCAAGCTTGGTTTTACTGTCGTTAAGATTTTGTCGGGTTCGAGCAATTTCATCAATCAACTGCTGACGTGATCTTATTATATACTGATAATAAGTTAAAATTCGGTTGATCTTAAAAGGCTCATCTTGGTTAATCAACCATTTCAAAGGTTGATACTCCCCCATCTGATAACGTGCCCTGACATGATTTGCCAGCATTTCCTGCTGAGCTTGCAATCGTTTATTTAAGTGATTTATTTTACCTTGCAATTCGGCAATACTTTTTTCTTTTGCGGACATATTTGCTTGTATGATTCTTAGCTTACGTATTCCTTCTCCAATTTGTTTTTCAGTGCTGCCCAGCTCTTGGTTTAGCACAGTCCGTTTATCCTGTGCATTGGCTAAAACTTGCTTTAGTTTGTTAATCTTGGCATCTAACTGTTTTAGTTTGGTTTGTGCTTGAGTTATAGAATTTGGAGCAGCTTTTGCCTCAAGGCCATTACAAAAAAATAGAATGACCATAAGTGCCAAACCAAGAGAAGCACCGGATAAAGATTTGGATAGGCTAGGGATGCGCATGGTTTTTTTCCAGAAGGATACGACCAGTCATTTCCGGAGGCGGGGTTATCCCTAGTAATGCAAGCAAAGAAGGTGCTATATCGATTAAACTTCCTTCGGAATGAGTGAAGTGCCACCCTCCACCTACATAAAGAAAAGGAACCGGTTCACTAGTATGTGCTGTATGAGCTTGATTTGTCGCTTCGCTAAACATTTCCTCAGCATTTCCATGATCAGCAGTGATCAATAATTTACCCCCATTGTTTTTAAGGGCTTGCCAAACCTGCTGCATGCACTGATCAAGGCACTCAATAGCTTGAACAGTAGCTTCAAAATTTCCCGTATGTCCCACCATATCAGCATTGGCGTAATTACAAATAATGACATGATAATCTTGGCTATTGATGGCGGCTATTAGAGTTTTAGTTAATTCATGCGCACTCATTTCTGGTTGCAGATCATAAGTTGCCACTTGGGGAGAGGGTACCATGATACGTTCTTCATTTGTAAAAACACTTTCACATCCGCCATTAAAGAAAAAAGTAACGTGAGCATATTTTTCAGTTTCAGCAATGCGTAATTGGCTGAGACCATGAGAAGACAAGACCTCACCCAGGGTATTATTTAAAGGAACAGGTGGAAATGCTGTCGTGGTCAATAAATTTTTATCATATTGGGTCATGGAGACAAAATAGGACAGCTTTGGCAGTGTTTTTCTTTCAAATCCTTTAAACGAAGGATCAAGGAATGTAGAGGTTAATTGCCTTGCTCTGTCAGCACGAAAATTGAAAAACAGGACAGCATCACCATCTTGTATAGAATGCTCTTTCCCTATAAGAGTGGGTGGAACAAACTCATCAGAAATTTTATTTTTGTAATAAAAATGTATTGCAGTTTCTGCATCAGGAAATTGGCGCTCACTTTTGCCTTGTGTTAACAAATTATAAACAGGCTCTACTCTCTCCCAACGTTTGTCTCTATCCATCGCATAATATCGGCCGCAAATTGAATTAATGGTTGCAACAGGGTGTTTAGCCAGTTCTTCATTCAGGCATTTCAAGCTATCAAGAGCACTTTGTGGTGGGGTATCTCGGCCATCAAGAAACAAATGCAGATGGACGGATCTGAATTTTTTTTGATTACAAAGGGCAAGTAAAGCAAACAAATGTTGTTCGTGACTGTGCACTCCGCCGGGAGAGAGTAACCCCATGATGTGAAGAGATTTTTCTGTTTTCTTTAATTGGTCAATTACTTCATGGAAAACAGCATTTTTAGCGAATTTTCCGTTATTTATCGCCTCATTAATGCGAGTAAAATCTTGCTGTATCACTCGGCCCGCGCCAATGTGCATATGCCCAACTTCTGAATTACCCATTTGCTCATCAGGTAAACCAACAGGCAAGCCGGAGGCTTTCAAAAGAATATGAGGGCAGGTTTGCCACCATTCATCCCACTGAGGGGTATTGGCTTTTGCAATAGCATTGTATCTATCATTTTCGTTATAGCCCCAGCCATCAAGAATCATGAGTACCAGGGGAGCATTATGCGACATGACCTAAATCCTAAATTGTACAATGAAAGGGCTAAAATGATAATTATACCTTCGCGGCAGTAAGAGGTATATAGTTTCAGTAAGAGTTCGCTGTTATTAAATTTAGTAGCAATCTTCTTTTTGTTCGCAGTGACCATAAGCATCGCATGACTGGATCGGTCGACACCCAGGGTAATAAATAATGGGTACAGGAGTTGTAATAATTAAAGGAGGAGTAGTTGATTTATCACAGGACTTACAATGATTAAAAGTAGCTCTTACATCATTGTCTTTGGGTAGATTTTTTGGATTTGGTCCTATCCCTAATAGATTCATCGCCATGGCATGGTTAACAAGAGCAGTTAAGCTGACAAATAAAATAATTGCTTTGAGGATCAGGTTCTTAGTATCCCTACTCATGATGTGAACTCCTTTTTAATTTTATGCCCCGTATTATACGATAATAAGAGTATAGTTGCTTGTTATGGTTCTGCTACTATACCAAAGGATTATCTTGCAATTCTTCCGGTACATATTGAGACAAATATTTGCTTAAACTCAATTGCACAGTCGAGGTTATGCCATATTGTGTTTTTAACAATAATAAAGTACTCCAGCCCCACCAACTGTTTGTCCAATGCCTGTCGTAAGGATTTGCCAAATTGGTTCTTCTTAACAACTGTTTGTTTTCTTTATCCCAATAGAACATAGGAGCAATATCCATGTTATTTTCATCATTTAATTTTGTGATGTGTGGAATCATGTCCTCTATTTGATTTTTTTCTGGTAGAACGCCTGAGTAATAAGCTTCAAATATTTCATCAGCGGAAGCTTGCAAGGCCTTTAAGAGCATCTGCTGGTTGGTTTGATTAAAAGGATTAAAATAAGAATAGTCACCATAAACCATCCATTGTTCTCCCAGATTATTCGTCACATGAATTCCATACTTATTTTCTTCATTATGCATATAATTGGATAACAACGCACCAAGGACTGTTGGTGTGATAATGGCTGATAATTCTTCTCTAGGGGTGCGCAAATGGCCGGCAGCGAAGTGATCTGATAAATAGTGGCAGGCAAAAGCATCCATCGCATAGGCGACTTCCAAATCAGAGCGTTTTCCTGTTCGTTTTGCTTTTAATGCTTGTTGCAGTGCGACATGGTGCCCGCTTTTATAAGCTATTAGATTATTCGGTGTAAAGTGATCATAGTTTTCCATGGCTAATTTTAGATATCTGCCAGGATTTAACCACCAGGTCAGGCTATTACAACCACCCCCGGTGATGCAGTTGATTTGACGACCCACTTCATTCCCAATTCTTTTATAAATGGCTTCAGCAGTTTCTCCTTTTGCAATCCCTGATTCGACTTCGCGCATTTCTGCTCTAATAACGGAATTAAGATCTTCTACCTCACTAACTGCAATGGCATTCCTGGCAAAACTGTTGAAAACCTCTTTAAAACGAGTTTGTTTTTCCAGTTTTGTTAAGCCATGGCTAATTGGTTTTCCTACAATTCCATACAGATCACCAAGACTTATGATATCGCCGGCTGTTAGTGCCAATCCATTTTTTAAATGTAATACAACACCTGATTGGGGAACCTCATTTATGTCAAATCGTAGTTTGATTTGTTGCCCCATGGACCAATGCTCGGACAAAGCAAAACTGCCGTTCGATTCACCATAAGTTATAGAGGAAAAAGCCAACAAGCTAATGCTCATTGCAAATAACCGGGGCTTTACTAATCGATGGATAGATTTTTTCATTATGTCCTCATCAACAGGGATTGATCATTGGTTTTAGTGAGAAATAGCGTATTGTATAACGTTTGAGATGAAATGTTGATGCATTGGTTCGTCCCGAGATAATGCATAGGTGTGAATGGAGTCTGTACAAATAACCGTAACCAAAAACGACTTAGAGCGCTATAGGTCATTGGAATTATCTCCTTTCTGGATATTCATAATGAAAAGTGACAACTCGTTACGAAGATTTATTCAGGTTTAATAATGAGGTGTTTCATAAACAAGGTCAATTGATTTCTTAAGTAGTACTTAAATTTTTATCTCAAAGAGGTTAGACTATGCTTCATTTTTATTAGTCGGATAAGTTGTTTTGAATCATAAATTACCTCAACACATTGCCGTTGTCATGGATGGAAACGGGCGTTGGGCTGAAAGCCGCGGTTTGCCCCGTGTAGAGGGACACAAAGCGGGCCTTGACTCAGTTAAAAAGATTATCAATTGTTGCTTGGAAAAAAAAATTTCCTGCTTAAGCCTGTTTGCATTTAGTTCTGAAAATTGGTCAAGACCAGTGACAGAAGTCAATTTTCTTATGGAGTTGTTTTTGGAGGCTTTGCGAAAAGAGATAGACGATTTAAACCAGCATGGAATACGGTTAAAGTTTACTGGCGATAGAGAACCTTTGTCTCAAATATTACAAAAGCAAATGTGTGATGCGGAAGCTCTTACCAAGAATAATCAACAATTAATTCTCAATGTTGTTGTGAATTATGGTGGTAAATGGGATATAGTGACGGCGGCTAGAAAATTAATACGCACGGTTTTGGATGGGAAGTTGGCATATGATGAAATCAATGAAGCAGTATTCGCTCAATTTCTTGATACGAATGGCATGCCGGAACCTGATCTGTTTATTCGAACTAGTGGTGAATTAAGGATAAGTAATTTTTTTCTTTGGCAGTTAGCTTATACTGAGCTGTATTTTACTGATGTTCATTGGCCTGATTTTAATGAGCATGAGTTTGAATTGGCATTGATTTCTTTTGCCAAGCGGGCAAGAAGGTTTGGACAAATTTCACAATCTGAATAAAGGTAAAACCATGTTTATGCAACGATTGATCACGACATTAATATTAGTGCCCCTGGTTTTGCTAGCTATTTTTTATGCTCCTTCCTGGATTTTATGGGGTGTTGTTCTTGTTATACTCCTGCTTGCAGGAATGGAATGTTTCAAATTGATTCCTGTGGACAATTTAACTGTACAGGCTTGTTTTTTGATATTTTTGTTGATGTGCTTTTGGGCCTGTGGCTATTTCTATTCCTATTGGTTGAGCGTGGGCTTATTGGTTTGGTTATTAAATGGGTTAGCAATTCTTACTTATCCGCGCTCACAAAATTATTGGGGTTATCCAATCGTTGTTGCCATAGCTTCTTTGATATTACTACCGTTATTTACTCAAAGTCTTATGCAAATTTCTTTTTTACAGCAAGGAAAGGAATTACTTGTCTATTTGCTTTTTTTAATTTGGGCTTCTGATATTGGTGCTTATCTCACTGGAAAACAATGGGGAAAACATAAATTAATCCCTAAAGTTAGTCCGGGTAAATCTTGGGAAGGTGTTACAGGCGGAGTTATTTTAGCTATGATAGTCGCGACTTTGGGCTATTATTATTTTATACCTTACTCAATTTATATATGGTTTGGTTTAGCATTATCTACTGTAGTTATTTCAATTTTTGGTGATTTGTTCATCAGTATATTAAAACGGCGTTGTCAATTAAAAGATACTGGAAATATTATTCCAGGTCATGGCGGTATATTAGATCGATTGGATAGTCTAATTGCCGCGTTACCATGGTTTTACTTTGGATTAACCT
Organism: Legionella pneumophila subsp. pneumophila str. Philadelphia 1; assembly: GCF_000008485.1. Classification (NCBI taxonomy): domain Bacteria; kingdom Pseudomonadati; phylum Pseudomonadota; class Gammaproteobacteria; order Legionellales; family Legionellaceae; genus Legionella; species Legionella pneumophila. The sequence goes on from NC_002942.5 coordinate 546,051, forward strand.
ACATACCACTGGGAATTTAATTTTCTGGTCGTATCAATCTTTGGATAACGATATGCTTTCAACGTTGCTGTACTTTTTATTAGCATTGGTATTGTTAGTCACCATACATGAATACGGCCACTTTCAAGTAGCGCGATGGTGTGGTGTGAAAGTGTTAAGGTTTTCATTTGGCTTTGGAAAGATTCTTGCGCGTTTTTATGATAAGAAAGGAACAGAGTATGCCTGGTCTTTGTTTCCTTTGGGTGGCTATGTCAAAATGCTTGATGAAACAGAAGGAGAAGTTTCTGAAAAAGAAAAGCCTTTCGCATTCAATAATCAATCTGTTCTTGTCAGGATAGCTATTGTAGTAGCAGGACCTTTATTCAATTTTATTTTTGCGTTTGTAGCATTGTGGTTGGTTTTGGTTATCGGTATGCACTCTTTGGCTCCGATGATTGAGTCAGTAAAACCAAATAGTATTGCTGCACGAGCTGGCCTAGTCCCCAAACAGGAAATCCTTGCTCTTAATGGAGTTAAAATTAATAGTTGGCGAGATTTTCAATATGAAATAATGCCTCTTATCGGCTCCCAGGAAACAGTGAGCTTGACTGTAAAGTCAATGATAAATGGTGAAGAAAGCACGTTGTATTTGCCTTTGGATAAGTGGCAGTTGGATGATAAAAAGCCTGATCCTATTAAAAGCTTGGGCATCGTTCCTTTTATACCCACTATTCCACCCATAGTCGGTGAAGTAGTTCCCGATTCTCCCGCTGAAAAAGCAGGCTTAAAAATAGGGGATGAAATTATTAGTGTCAATGGTCAGCATTTCAATGATTGGTTGTATTTAGTCAGCTATGTAAGGGAAAGGCCCAATTCTCAAATCAATTTGGATATTAAACGCCAAGGTAAATTGATGGATATAACGGTACACACTGGAAGTCAGGATAATAATGGAAAATTAGAGGGGTTAATAGGAGTTAGATCTCAGAAAGTAGATTGGCCTGCTCATTGGCTACGGCTGGAACAACAGCCGCCAATTTCGGCACTCGGTACGGCTTTTAAGCAAACAGTACAACTCACAGGCACAACTTTTATCTTAATGGGAAGATTAGTGACTGGAAAATTGGGATTAAACAGTATTAGCGGCCCCGTCGGTATAGCCCAGGGGGCCGGCGACTCCGGCCGTGGAGGATTGGTATCCTATCTATTTTTTCTGGCTTTAGTAAGCATTAGCCTGGGAGCGCTTAATTTATTACCAATCCCTATGCTGGATGGCGGTCATCTTTTGTATTATGTCTTGGAAATCATAAGAAGAAAGCCATTATCGGACGGAGTGAAATCTGTCGGGATCTATTTTGGATTATTACTATTGGTTGCTTTAATGTTTGTTGCTCTTAGTAATGATATATCAAGATTAACCAGTTAGGATTTGGCGAGAGTAATTCTAATTTCTGTATGATTAATGAATGAAATGATGTTTTAGCGACAAAGAAACTTGACAGTAGTTTCTAGTTCCTATAAAAGGGTTTCAATTTTTTGTACAATTGAATGGTTTTTAACTTCATAAGTGCGCGTAGTGCTGGACGTAAAATAATAATGAAAAAAGTCAGTAATAAATTAATATTAGGTGTTTGTTGTTCTACTCTTTTAGCTTGGTCATCCCAATCCTTTTCTTCTGATACCTTTATTGTCAAAGGGATTAGAGTTAACGGATTACAAAGGGTTTCGACAGGTACGGTATTAAACTATATGCCTGTGCAAGTGGGTGAGGAAATCAGTTCCAGCTCAACAGCTCAAATTATCCGCGCTCTCTATGAGACAGGATTTTTCCAGTCCGTTTCGCTTGAACGCCAAGGGAATGTGTTAGTGGTCAATGTGGTAGAGCGAGCAACTATTGGCTCTATTACCGTTGTAGGAAATAAGGAAATACCTTCTGATAAAATGAAGGCTTTTCTTAAAGAAATGGGGCTGGTCAAAGGCAGAGTATTTCAAAGATCTTCCTTGGAGCGTTTGGAGAAGGAGCTGAAACAGGCCTACACAGCCAGAGGGAAGTATAATTCTCGTATTGAAACTAAAGTAACTCCTCTTACTGAAAATAGAGTAGCCATTAGTATTACTGTATCAGAAGGTCGAGTTTCACGGATTAAAGAAATAAAAATAATTGGTAACCATGATTTTAAAGCAAATGAGTTATTGCCTGAATTGACGTTAAGTACAAGCAATCTGTTTACTTATTTTACTAAAAAAGATCAATATTCCAAAGCAGGAATGGATGCTTCTTTAGAAGCATTACGTTCATTTTATTTAGATAGGGGATATTTGAAATTTAATGTTGTCTCTTCGCAAGTTTTGCTATCGCCTGATAAAAAAGACGTCTACATCAATATTCATATAGAAGAAGGACCTCAATATCATTTCTCAGGTTATGATGTGGTTGGAAAAACGATATTACCTAAAGAAAAAATTGATTCACTGATCCAGGTTAAGAAAGGCGATATTTTTTCTCGTAAGAAGGTTACTGAATCCATCTCTGCAATAGGGTTAGCTTTAGGGGATGTAGGATATGGTTTTCCCGCGATTAATGCTGAACCTAGAATAGATGAAAATAATAAAACAGTATTTATTACTTTTGTAGTGCAGCCGGGCCGTCATGTTTATGTGAGACGTATTAATTTTCATGGTAATACGAAGACAGGAGATTATGTTCTGCGTAATGTGATTCGTCAGGATGAAGGTGGTTTACTGTCTTTACATAACATCAAGGAATCTGAGCGTCAGTTACGAATGCTGGGCTATCTAAAAAATATTGATGTCAAAACGACGCCTGTTCCAGGAACCAATAATCAGGTCGATTTGGATGTTAATGTGGAAGAAGCTCCTTCAGCAGAAGCAAGCGCATCCATGGGATATGGTACAAACGGTTATCAATTTAATGCATCCGTTAACCAACGCAATTTTATGGGAAGTGGACGTTCCATGGGGGCTGCTTTCAATGCAAGTCAATGGGGGCAAGACTACTCTTTTAACTATTATAATCCGTTCTATACCGATACTGGGGTAGGCCGGGGAGGAAGCTTATATTATTCAAGGATTGATCCTAAAAATTTAAATGTTAGTACATACAGTTCTAATCGCTATGGTGGCGACATCAGCTATAACTTCCCGTTAGGTGAGAAAAGCAGTTTTCAATTGGGATATGGTTATCAAGATATCAATATTAAGTCAGTAGGTTACGTACTCCCCATAATCAACTTTGTTGCTTTAAACGGCAATCATTTTCAGGAAATAAGGTTGACATCCGGTTGGAGTAGAAACAGCTATGATCAAATGCCTTATCCTAACCAGGGATTTAATCAACAAGCTATTGCTATGGTCGCGTTGCCAGCAACATCGCAATCTCTATCTTACTATAAGAGCTCTTATCAGGCGCATTTATATTATCCTCTAACCCGCGGCTGGATTTTTTCTGTCCTGGGTAATGTGGGGTACGGAAATACTTTTGATAATTTCGGATTACCCTTTTTTGAAAACTACTATGCGGGTGGTCCAGTTCAACCAGGCCAGGTTCGAGGATACGATAGTTATTCTTTAGGCCCGCAAGATAATTTTGGAAATGCAATGGGTGCGAATTTCCTTGTGAATGGAAGTGTAGGTCTGATACTACCATACCCATTGAGTCGAGATAATGTAAGAACGACTATTTTTGCTGATGCGGGTAATGTATTTGCTTCCGGGACACCTCCTGCTTTACGTGGAACTCCGGCAGGTCCGATGCGTTATTCAGCTGGTGTGTCATTAGAATGGCGCTCACCTTTTGGTCCATTGTCTTTTAGCTTGGCTAAGGCATTGAATCCACAGCCTTTGGATCAGACTCAACTCTTCCAATTTGCTCTTTCCTCGGGTTTTTAGAGGTATTATGGATTAGAGTAAGCGGATTTTAGTATTTTAAAAACTAGTGCTGTACATATCGCAACCTTTTTCGAATTGTGCTAGCATTTCAAACTTTAAATTAGGAGATCATTATGAAACGTCTGGGTGCGGTGTTAGTCGCATTATTTTTGGGTTTGTTCGGCACGACTGTGTTTGCTGATTGGGCAAAGATAGGCGTAGTTGATTTACAAAAAATCATGCAAACCTCAAATCAAATGAAGGAAATCCAACAGAAGTTGGAAAAAGAATTTAAGCCTCGTCGAGACAAGCTTGTCGCAATGGAAGCAAGCTTGAAAAGCGACATGGAAAAATTCAAGCGTGATAGTGCTATAATGAGCGCGAGCCAAAAGAAAGAATTGGAAAAGAAAATTGTTGCGTCACAACAACAGTTTGAACGTGATGGACAACAATATCAGCAAGAATTGAGCACGGCTCACAATGAAGCTATGGAAGGTTTGTATAATAAGGTTCGTACTGCCATTACCAAAATTGCCAAGGATGAGAAGTACGATATTATTGTTCAGAAAGATGCAGCGCCCTTCAGCAGCGAATCTCTTGATGTAACAGATAAAGTTATTAAAGCAATTAATTAATTCGGCGGATGCGTTGCTAACCATAGAGGAACTGGCAAAACATTTAAATGGCGTTTGGCATGGTCATGCCAATCACGCCATTTTTAGCGTATCCTCATTGGCTCGTGCTTCATCTAAGGATCTTGTGTATTTTGATAATCCTTTATTGCGGCCTGTCTTAAACTCTACCAGAGCGGGTGCCGTTTTATTAAAATCTGAGCACAAAGATTGGTGTCCTGTAAACTGTGTTGTAGTCTCCAATCCGTCAGAAGCAATGTTTAAAGCAGCAAAAATCTTGCCTCAACCTGGTGTCATTGTCTCTGGAATTCATCCGACAGCTCAAATTCACAAATCTGCTCAATTAGGTCAAAACGTATCAGTTGGTGCTAACAGCATGATTGGTGAAGGCGTACAAATAGATGATAACGTAACCGTTGGTCCTAATACGACAATTGAATCTTCCGTACTGATTGGTAGAGGAAGTCAGCTAGGTGCTGGAGCAATAATTCATTCTGGTACAGTTTTAGGCCAATCTGTGATTATTGGTTCTGGGGGTATTGTTGGTGCGGCCCCATTTAATTGCTACAAAGAACATGGTGTATGGCAACAAGGGCCAATCTTTGGTGGAGTTGTAATTGGTCAAAGAACTCAAATCGGTGCAAATACAGTAATCCATAGAGGTTCCATTGGTGATACTTATCTAGGCGAGGGAGTTTGTATAGACAGTCTAGTGCTCATCGCACATGATGTTTATGTAGGGAATAATACTGCTATTGCAGGTTCTGCTGCAATTGGTGCTCTAGTGCAAATAGGAATGGATTGTATTATAGGTGGAGCAAGTTGCCTTGCAGCGAATATTCGTCTGACCAATGATGTAGTGATAACCGGGATGTCTACTGTGACAAAATCCATCATGCGTTCGGGAATTTATTCTTCGGGAACGACGGTTCACGATCATCGCAAGTGGCGTCGTAACACGGCACGGTTCAGGCATTTGGATGACTATATTACCAAGCTGATAACAATAGAAAAAAAATTGAATAATAACAACTAAGTATGTTTTAACAATCTGAAGTAACATTATTTTTGAAATTTTTAATTGATTAGAATGAGCTAAACCAAGATAATGAGCCATTTTGTAATGCAATAGGCGATTAATGAGAACTAGGGTATGAACGAATCGATAGATATAAATCAAATTTTTACTTTGTTACCACACCGCTATCCATTTATTCTGGTTGATAGAGTGATAGATTACAAAGTCATGGAATATTTGATTGCAATTAAGAATGTGACTATTAATGAGAACTTCTTTACCGGACATTTTCCAGGAAATCCTATTATGCCTGGAGTATTAATGCTTGAGGCTTTAGCTCAGGCTTGTGCCATTTTAGCCAGTTTATCTCGTCAACCCAAAGAAGGACATGAGTTTTTGCATTATTTTGCCGGTATTGACAATGCTCGGTTCAAGCAAGTAGTGACTCCTGGGGACCAATTGCGATTAGAGGTGAGATTGGCCGGACAAAAAAGAGATTTTTGGCGTATGCACGGAGAAGCTTATATTGGTGATAAATTGGCTTGTTCCGCAGACTTATTAAGCGCAGCAAAGGAAATTAAAAAGTGATAGATGAAAGAGCAATGATTCACCCATCGGCGAAGCTGGCAAGTGGAGTGTCAATAGGCCCTGGAACAGTGATAGGCGCTGATGTTGAGATTGGTGAAAATACCTGGATAGGGCCGCATGTAGTAATTGAAGGACCTACTGTAATTGGTAAAAACAATAAGATCTTTCAATTTGCCTCCGTAGGAGATGAGCCACAAGATATCACTTACAAGGGCGAGCCAACTCGTCTTGAAATCGGCGATAATAATGTAATCAGAGAATATTGCATGATTAGCCGAGGTACTGTCAAAGGTGGAGGTGTCACTCGCATTGGCGATAGCAATTATTTAATGGCCTATTCACATATTGGCCATGATTGTATGGTAGGCAATCATATCATTATGGTGAATTATGCAGCCTTATCAGGTCATGTCACAATTAATGATTACGCAATTATCGGCCCGTATGCTGCAGTTCACCAATTTTGTCAGGTAGGAGCCTACGCATTCATAGCCCGAGCTACCTATGTCACTAAAGACGTATTACCCTATGTTATGATTGCAGGTCATACCACTTCTGCTTGTGGAATCAACACGGTTGGTTTAAGAAGGAGAGGTTTTTCTTCTGCTGCGATTGATTGTTTGCGACGTGCATATAAAATTATCTTTCGTAAAGGGTTAACCGTTCAACAGGCAGTTTCAGAATTAGAGTTGATTCAAAATGAATGTCCTGAAATTATCCCTATGATTGATGCTTTGAATCAATCCACAAGAGGCATTGTGAGGTAACGAATGGTTGTTGCTCCCTATTTGGCTGTAGCTATCGGAGGCTCTTTAGGTGCAATGTCACGTTATTTGGTTACAATAATGGCGCAAAATGCTTGGGGGATTAAATTTCCTTATGGTACTCTTTTAGTGAACACACTAGGTTCTTTTCTAGCTGGTTTTTTTCTTATTGTATTAGTAGGTCGTTTTAGCGCCGAGGAGTCGTTTCGTTTATTCCTTTTTACAGGATTTTTAGGAGCTTTTACTACCTTTTCGAGTTTTGCTGCAGAATCTTTATTTATGTTTGAGCAAGGATATTGGTTTAAATTAATGACCAATATACTGGTTAATAATGTTGGCTCATTGTCCATGGTCTTCATTGGAACATTAGTTGCTAAATATGTATTATTAGGACATCAGGGCTCCAATTAATAATTTTTAGAGTGTTGGCTTATGTTAGATAATCAATTACTTCGAGAGAATCCTCAATATGTAGCAACCCAATTGCTGAAACGAGGATTTCAATTTGATGCGGTCACTTTCAGTCAGTTGGAAGAAAAGCGTAAGGCTTTGCAAGTAAGTACGCAATCATTACAGAACGAACGAAATTTGCGTTCGAAAGCCATCGGTGAAGCTAAATCTCGAGGTGAAAACATAGGGCCTATGCGCGAAGAAGTGAATAAACTTGGCGCTATACTGGAGCAGCAAAAGACTGAACTGGACGAGGTTCTTAAACAAATTGAGGTAATTAGCCTATCATTACCTAATATTCCTCATGAATCAGTACCTGTTGGTAAAGATGAATTGGATAATCAGGAAATCAGAAAATGGGGCGACGTACCTGCTTTTTCTTTCCCTGTAAAGTCACATGATGAATTGGGTGAAGCGCTAGGGCAAATGGATTTTGCGCTTGCAGCTAAAATTACGGGCAGCCGTTTTGTCGTCATGAAAGGGCATCTGGCCCGATTACATAGGGCTTTAATTCAATTTATGCTGGATATACATATTCAGCAACATGGTTACCAGGAAATATATGTACCTTATATTGTTAATGCGGATAGCTTACTAGGGACTGGGCAGTTACCAAAGTTTGAGGCTGATTTATTTAAATTAACAGGAGATAATGGGTACTACTTGACGTCTACTTCAGAAATTCCAGTGACCAATACAGTAAGGGAAATGATATTGTCTGCTGAGCAATTACCTATTCGTTATGTTTGCCATTCCCCATGTTTTCGTAGTGAGGCGGGTTCTTATGGTAAAGACACAAAGGGAATGATTAGACAGCATCAATTTGAGAAAGTTGAACTGGTCTGGATTACCAAACCGGAAGATTCTTATAATGCTTTAGAGCAACTTACTCAGCATGCTGAAATTATTTTACAGCGTTTGAACTTGCCTTACCGAGTGGTTGCTTTGTGTACCGGGGATATAGGTGCCGGTTCAGCCAAAACCTATGATCTTGAGGTTTGGTTGCCTAGCCAGAATACTTATCGAGAAATATCCTCTTGTTCCAATATGGAGGCATTTCAGGCACGCCGAATGAAAGCGCGTTTCCGCAATCCGGATACTAATGAGATTCAATTAGTCCACACTCTAAATGGATCAGGTTTAGCTGTTGGAAGAACTTTAGTTGCCATTATGGAGAATTATCAAGATGAGCATGGAAACATTCATATACCGGATGCTTTGAAGCCTTATTTAGGTGGTATTGATATCATCTCTGTGAAATAGGTTTGCTCATAATTACGGATATTTTTTCTTAAAAGTTAACCTTCAACAGGAAAGAGCGATAGATAGGCTATATTGAGCCAAATCAATTGCTCTTAAGTATTTTTAAGAAAAAAATCCGATGACTCTAAACTAATCCAAATGAAACATTTTGATTTTTCCTTAAGAATCTGGCCAATTAGTTTATGGTTCGTGAAACATTCTGGAGTCAAGAATCCAATGAACGAGGTAATTATTCGTGAGATAACATCTGAAGATAAAGAGATGTTTCTTTGTGCTATGCAAAGTAGTCAAGCATTACATCATCCTTGGGTTAAGGCACCGATAATACCTGAAGAGTTTGATGAGTATTTTTCTCGCTATCAAAAACCAAACCAAAAAAGCTATCTGCTTCTTTCTGACAATAACTTAGCGGGTGTCTTTAATATCAGTGAAATAGTACGTGGTTACTTTCAGAATGCGTATTTGGGCTTTTATGTTGTTGCAGCTTATGCGGGTAAAGGATATATGAGTACTGGTTTGAAATTAATATTAACCAAAGTTTTTAAGGACATGGGGTTGCATCGCTTAGAAGCGAATATACAACCTGAGAATACCCGTTCAATCTGGCTTGTGAAGAAAAATGGTTTTCGCTATGAAGGATTTTCCCCACGATATTTGAGAGTGAATGACGTGTGGCAAGGTCATGAGCATTGGGCCATGACTTATGAAGATTTTATCAAGGATAATAATGAGGTACTTGAAAAAGATCATATCGATATTGTTGCATACAATACAGAGTGGCCGCTTCTAGCCAAGGCAGAAATGGTGAAGTTACGCGCCTCATTTCCCGCAAATAGTGTTATTGATATCCAGCATGTAGGCAGTACAGCAATACCTGGCATGGCATCAAAACCCATTATTGATATTCAGATTGCAGTGAGGTCATTAGAAGAAATGAAGATTATTGCTGTGCCGATATTACAGAAATTAGATTATGAATATTGGGAAGATAATCCAGATCCTGAACGAATGTTTTTTGTAAAAGGCATGCCCCCCTATGGTAATGGACGAACGCACCATGTTCATATCGTCGAAGCATCATCCAGGCATTGGAAAGGAAAAACATTTTTCAGAGACTATTTACTCTCTCATCCAGAAGCAGCTGAAAAATATCAGCAACTAAAAATCAAACTGGCTCAGGAACACAAATATGATAGGGAGCAATACACTGATGCAAAAAGTGAATTTATCAACCAAATTTTAAAGTTAGCTCAAAATTAATAAATTATCATGGGCAGACAAGGATAAATGGGTGTAACGAATTTGGATTTTTTGGCTCAGATTAGATCTAAATGGTGCATCAACGTATTTAGAAGTCCTAATCTTAATGTTGTGATCTACAAACATTGTGATCTATAATTGTACTAAATCACTCTAGTTGAGAAACGCAATGGCAGATCAACCCCCAAAATCCAAATGGCATGAAATTAAACGTCTATCAGAAGGTGATAATAAAGTAGATAACAATCAAGCACCAGTGTCAACGGCGGATAGAATTAAAAAGCTTTATCTGGACACACAGGTAGGCAGTCCAATTGATACTGTTGAAGAAGCGGATGCCCAGCGAAATAATTTAGGGCCTAAAGATACTAAAATAGAAAATTCATCTCCTGAGAATGATGAGCCAAACCCTGATATACCAACCCCCGGATGATATCAGAAATTAAATACATTGTTTAAATAAAATGTTTTTTGCTGTTTAACCATACCATTCTGGTTCGGCAAACGCATGTCTTGGTTTTGTGTTGACACCCATAATAAATACTTGTAAATTTTCCTACAAGAAAATCCTTAGTGTTCAGTATTCTTTTAGTCATCCTGATTGAACACGCGATTAGGTTTTTGGTGATGGCTTCTTTATTTTTTATTAAAGAGGTCATAACCGTGTCAGATAAACCAGATTCCCCATATATATTAAGCCTGCAAGCAGACGGTAATTTATTTCCTGGCATTTTACAATCAAATTTAGCCATGACATTGGTTTGGAGTTGTTATGGACAATTTATTGAATGAAAAAAAATTAACAATTTTTACATCTAATGAAATCCAAGATAATTTGAACCGGGTTCTGAAAGACTATGAACAAAATGGCATTATTGGACTTAATGGATATCTCAATCAGGCAAACCGAATAAGCTTGCTTAATGAACTTGAGATAATGCAAAAGGATGCTGAGCAGGATATTGCCAGGTATTGGAATAATAAAATCATTCATTTTTATTCCAAAGATCCTTTGAAACCTGAGTCAGTGGATAGAGAATATGTCACAGAACCTTATTTTCAAGCCTCAAGTAATAAGGCACATGTATTTTATGAAGTGATTGATAATATGCGGGTAGTCAATCGAATTGGCCATGGTATGCATCTCATCAATAGGTATCCGATGATGCAGCGAGCAGTTTATGATAGCCCTGTACTTCTGGATTTGCTAAAAGGGATTGGATTTAAGAAGCCAATCTGCCATCTCAGTGTCTATATTCCCAAATATCCTAATGGAATAGGCAGTGAGGTAAGACCTCATCAGGAGTCAACATTTGCCTTTACTGAACCACAAAGTGTCGTTGTTCTGTGGGTTGCCCTGGAAGACGCGTTAATTGAGAATGCCTGTATGTATGGGGTTTTAGGAAGTAATCATTGGCCGTTGAAATGGGTATCAAAAGTGGACCGAGAGACAAAAACGCGTCACTTTGAGCAAGTTCATCAGTTACATATTCCTGATTTTATGACAGAGCGCGAATTTTATACTGCCTTGGAAGTGAAAGCCGGAGATGCTTTGTTATTTCACGGTAATTTTGTGCACTGCAGCCCAATGAATACGTCTAAAAACTCAAGAAAAGCATTGTCGTTTCAGTTTATTGAAACGTATGAAGTCGATTATCCGGAAACTAATTGGTTATACCCTCCTAACAAAGTGTATTTATATTAAAAATTAAATTTGATAAGCGATTGAGGAATCACTACATGTCTATGTATGATATGCGCCAGTTTTTTAAAACCTATTTTTCTAGTGCAAGCGAGAAGTCAATCCTGGTAAAGCTGTTGGATAAACGATTTCATCCTCCCTCTCATACTGCGAACATATTGGATTTGGGTTGCCATGATGGCGCATTGATGAAAAATATAGTGAATGCTTACGCAAAGCGTTTACCGGAAAAGTTAGTTATTACCGGAGTGGATCCTAGTTTGCAAGCAATTAAAGAATATGCAAAAGCAGATTTTCCAATTCCAGTCCAAACGAATACTTTTGCTGGAACTGCAGAAGATTATTTTGATGTGTGCACAGACCATTTTGATTGGATTTTTGCATCGCAGTGTTTGTATTGGTCCCCTGATTTGCCAAAAATAATTAAGCAGATTCATGAAACAGGAGACTCTGCTTTAATTGTTATCAGAGGATGTCATGGAATTTATGAAATTCAATCGCAATTCAGACATTATATTGGGAATCATTTAGAGAAATTTTATACTGATAAAGAAGTTGAGATGGCCTTAAGGACCCAAAAAATTTTATTTCAGAAAGAATCTCTAAGCACTTCTATCCGGTTGCCTGATAAAGACAGCATTGAATTGAAATGGCTCATTTTGTTTTTTTTGCAAATGGAAGAGGAATCGTTGGGTGATAAAATATTTTGCGAAGTGCGGGATTGGATTACCTCTCGAACGTCAGGAAGCATTCATCATGAAGTTCATTTTTTTTGGTTAGGGAATGCCATTTTACAGGGGATTACAATATGAATTTCCCAGTCAAATCGAAAAAAAATTTTATGGGATAAAGGCAATGTTTTCAATGAAATTGATTTCATCATCAGTCAGCCTGAATTGATGGATGGCAAGATCTTCTTTCATATGATCCAAATTTGTCGTGCCAGTTAAAGGCAACATTCCTATCTGTTGTGAAAATCTAAAAATGATTTGCTCAATCGATTTCTCGTGCTTTTTGCTGAGATTCTCAAGTTTCGGATGCCTTAACTCATATTGATTAGCCGTTAACAGAGAAAACCCCTGATAAATAATTCCATGAGCCTGGCAATAGTTACGAATTTGTTTATCCCATAATAGCCTGGCAAAGCATCTATTTTGAACAAACTTGGGTTTTACCGAAGCAAATGAAATGAGTTCGACTAGCTGTTCATAACTCACATTCGATATGCCCAGGTGTTTTACTTTCCCATCTTTATGCAGAGATTCCATTTTGTTCCAGACTTCTTTATCTTCATCAGAAAAATGATATTGATAATAAGGGCCATGCAAAATATAGGAATTTAAATAATCAGTATTTAAATGTTCAAGGCTGCTTGCAAAAGATTGCTGGACTTGAATAGTCAGACTTGCTGTATCATCGTAAGGTTTGCGATGATCCTGGCCATGAGTATAGGTGAACTTGGATTGTAAAAAAATATCATCACGCAAGATACCTGATTTTTTATAGTATTGTTGCAAGGCATATCCAACACCTTCTTCATAATAGTGTTTTCTTTGGTTTGCAGTATCTATACCCTGAAATCCGGTAGTTAATGCAAGCTCGACCAGTTCGCTTGTACGCTTTTCTTTCCAGGCGGTTCCATATATAAAAGTTGGAAAGCCAAGGTCCATCGTTCAATCTCCTTCTCGATTTATTATCTGCAAACAGACTCTATTTTGACTCAAAAAACAGAGCAAACCATAGCTGACTGTGTGTCTTGCATAGGGTTTTTCCTGAGATTTCTTGTCTTACCATTTGTTTTCATTTTCAATAGTTACAAATCCTTGCCTAAAAGACAACAGGCGGGATTAATTCGAAAGGTTATTCGAAGAACGTACTAATTTTATGGAATTATACAAGGAAATCAGTCCTTAATCACAAAGAGCTTGGTATTTTTTAATGAGCTACAGTCGCAAGCGACTGTAGCAGGCAGGTAAGAATTAGTTGAATTGATAAGCGGTTGTATTCTCATGCTCAGTCTCAGTCACTTCTGGTTTGAGGCAAGCAGAAACCCAGGTAGTACCAAGACGTGTCATAAAGGCAATTCCTTCGACCAGAGCATTAATTGGTGTCATCACAGCCAAAGAGACAGCCAAACCGAAATGTACTTGTAAGTTATGGAAATTCTCTTTTGCATGTAAAGGCTTACAGATAGCCAAATTGACAATGCATTCTATCGCAGACTCAACTCCATACAATGCTTCGACTAATGAATGAAATCCGCCTTTAGCCAAGGAGGTCATTGGGGATGCCATTTGTTCTAAACAATCCCAGGCATTGTTATAAGAAGAAAAGAACCTGGCTTTATTCAAGTAATTGGATGAAGGCAACTCATTAACCATTTGATATCCACTTACTCTGTTTGCCCACTTTGCCATAAGCCCGGTTTCTAATAAATCATGGCGAGGTTCTTGACCAACAAACCATGATGATATAACTCTGGTAAGAATTTCAACGGCATGTGTCAGAGCATGAATTGGAGCCATAAGCAGTAAACAGGTAGAGAGAGTTAAATGGCAACCCACATCTTTGAGCGCGTCCAATGCCAAGCCCGGTTTTAAAATTAATAAATTACCTACAGTTCGCAAGGTGGCCCATACTGTCCTTGAGGCATAGTAGCAAGCATATAGCCCATTGATAATAGGGGTAATTCCTACTAATGCCAAACCAGCCCAAAATTCATTTGTATTGGCATAATGATTAATAAATCGCTTGGCTGAAACATATTCTCTATCTGGCAATAATCCATTATGAATGAGCGATTCAATTTCTGTTCTAAGGTCTGTCATTATGGTCTCTCTCTATGTTAATTAAACAAGCGGGGAGAGTATAACCAAAAAAAACATAAATGACTAATATTGGCCCATGTTGTATTTGATGTTTGCATCTGTTTTCTTTTGCCTTCTGGACAAAAATTAAATCCCGTCTCTATCCTTATTTATGAACACATGAGTTTCAGGTACTGCCTGACCAATTGTCTTATGGAAATCATAATATTGAACACAACTGTTATTGCACCCAACTATATTTGTATACATCTTGTCAAAATTTATTAACAGGGATAAAAGAAAGGTTAAATAAAGTCCAGATTCAAAATAAATCTTAAAAAAGCCAAAAGAATGTGAAGTCGACTAGTTGTAGCACCTTTTAGTAGCCTCGTGTATGGCGATTATTGCTAACTTGGGGAGTTTGTAAAAAGGTTTGTCATCAAAAAAATCTTATTGCATCCTCCCAAAAAGTTGAACAGAAATAAAGAAGCAGTGAAATAAATAATCATTTCACTGCCAAGGATTAAATTTAGCCTAAAAGGGAACTAAGACCAATATAAGCAGCTCCCAGAAGTACTGCAGTGATCTTACCTTGATTCTCTCTTATTGTTTGAAAAAAAGAAGGTCCTGTGTTTTTGGAGACCAAAACATCATTGGTCTCCGAAACTTGCTGTGGCTTTTGTTCCTTAGACTGTTTGGCTAAAAAAGGACAACGATTATAAACACGAGTCGACATACGATCGCGTACTTTTTCCTTATCAATCGCAGGTATATCTGCTTTAATTATTGATTGAGTTTGTATATTTAACTTAACCGCTAAATGTGGATTAACATGAGCAATTAAAGGGGCAAGTCCTGCATTTATTCCTCGAGAATACTCTGGAGCTGCAGTCGTTAAGGGCAATTCTTGCAAGATATCTCCAATTTTGAATAATCTTTCTAATACCTTAGTTAATTGCTCAAGTTCCCTTGAGTCAAGATTCTCCAAAACTTCTTGTGTGCTTAATCCAGGTTTGGATAATTTACACAAAAGAATATTCATAGAGTCTAAACCTAAACCGTTTTGCAATTTTTGCACTAATTTTTTGCAATACGCAAATTGAGCTCCTACAATTAATTTGTTATCTATTGTAGGTAGTTTTGCTGTTTCATCCATTAACTCAGTGAAGAGCTTGTCAGCTTCTTCCTTACCTAGAATATCTACCAGGAGAATGAATAATGCACTATCCTCGGGATTTTTTTTAGCAAAAGCATCTGGTATTAGTTGCTCTAAAATCATCTGCTCAGCAATCAGTTCTGCTGTTGAAACAATTGCTGCTACATGAGCAGCTGTATTGAAAGATGGTGTGACTAATGTGCCACTTATTTGAGAATCAATCATATTCTCGCTTTTGAATAAACCAGCATTGTCATCAAATCCTCTAAATATAGGTTGTTCTGATTTATCTTTAATTCCAAAAGCATAAGCAATAGTCTTTAGATTATTAATTGTTACAGGAAAGCTATTGGTAAAGCGAATCGGTAAGACACTGCGAATACTTTTAGGCTGACTCACTCTCAAATGTTGCACCATTTCATCTTGCAAAGCTCCAACAAGAAAGTCATCAATTAAAGAAGGATCTTTTTCTAGAGTCGATTGTAATCGGTTGTATGCAATCTGTAAGGAATTGTCTAACAAAGGACGTGGATCAAAGTTGTATCTTTGTAAATAATCAAAAATTACATACATTGCGTTAAAAGCCTGATTTTGAGTGAATAACCCTAAACCACTTGAATTCATTAAATTACCAGATTGAAGGATTTTTTGCTGGGTAGGGCGTTTTTCATAAAACCCACCTTCGGCTATGGCAGAAACACGAATAATATCTTCTGTAACTTCTTGCGGTAAAACTTCACCTGTTTTTTTATGGATTATCCAGCCCATAGGAGCATATTTTTTATCCTCTTTATTGTTAGCAATTGCAAGCCCATTAGGTTCTTTAGTAAATTCTTGTTTATCATCTAAATAAATATCTAATTTACTGATATCCGATTCTATTGCTTCAACGCCCATCTCTTCACAAACCAGTGCAGGAGGTTTTCCCGAGGTGCGTAATTGCCGATCTAATATTTCTTTTTCTTTTGGATTAAGTTGAGCTGGACAATTTATATAAATAAAGCCTTGTTTATTTAATTCATACTTCATTGCGCGACCAACATTCCAAACAGGGGCGTGTATAATGTCCCATATTCCCTGTTCTCCGTAGGTGCTTTTTTGATTCACATGAACCAAGGGTTGTGCTCGTTCATTTAATACTTTTGAGCGCCCTAAAGTTAGATGGCTGGCAAACTCAAGTACATCACCATTAATTCTACCGGAATTAGTACTTTCTTCTTTGAAAAATAAGGTTTCCTCATCCCCACCTTGAGCTGGACGCTCAACTGGATTTTCGGAATAATTGAATTTAGATACTTGCTGTAATAATCCTGCACGTTGCCCTTGACCCAGATGAAAACGAATTACCAGTGCACCAATGTTCTTAAAACGCTCAGTAAATGCTTGTAAGGGACTTAGTTCAGGGTTATCGGCACTGTATTTGTTATTCTGAAAAGAAGAAGGCAAATATTGTGCACCGGAATAGGATAAGGTAACGCCTTTGTAGCTTCCTTTGTCCTTTTGAATTTGTTCGTAAATGGTTTTCTGGGTTTGCATAATTGTTCCTGCACCGAATGCATTTTTTATTGACGAAGAGTATATTATCACTCCAAAATTAAGGGAAAATTAAGCTTATTGAGTAATTAATGTTCTATGGAGGGCGATCAAGGTGAAGATTATTGGGCTTAGGATATGCTTCTGAGGTTTTGAAAGTGCTTCTTGGTTGGAGGCAATCAAATATCAAGACAAATTTTATTATTGCGTAGGCTCGAATCGAGTATGATGCGGCACATCGTGTGATGTAAAAATGCGCTATGGAATAATACTACAAAGATG
Source organism: Legionella pneumophila subsp. pneumophila str. Philadelphia 1 (assembly GCF_000008485.1). NCBI lineage: Bacteria > Pseudomonadati > Pseudomonadota > Gammaproteobacteria > Legionellales > Legionellaceae > Legionella > Legionella pneumophila. Next base: position 563,373 of record NC_002942.5, read on the forward strand.
GAGTTGGGCATGGAGTAAAAGGTAAATCCTATCGAATTAAAAACAATAAATAGACTTTGGGTAGCAAATTTTCACTAAGAGCCTGAGTTAATTGCAGGTTCACCAAAATTATCCCCAGCAATGGTGACATACCCATAGAGTTTATTTATTTCTTTAGATAAGCTATTTAGGGTATTAAGAACATTATTTTCGGCATTCATAAACAATTGTCTCATCTTGGTCATCTGGAGTTGCGGCACTATCAAATGCTTTAATCAAACGGACATTTTTAAAACCACAACTTTTAAGAATTCCTGTTAACTCCTGCGGGTCGTAAATTCTTACCCTCAACTCTTCAACCTCCGTATGAATTATACTATTGTTGTGAACGAGTTCATATTTACCGATAGAATGACAAACTTGATCCTTCAGGGTCGCTAATTGACTGAGCATAATCATCTGGCCATTGGGCTTATGCCAAACTGAACCTCTCCAGACATCGAGTTGTGGCACTGCTTTGAGTGTTTCGCCCTCAAACAATAAAATACCCTCATCGCTTAGGTGATTATAAAATGTTTGAAGTGCTAGTCTTATTGTTGCAGGATCGATAAGCAAGCAAAAGGAACCGCTTGGTATAAAAATCAAATTGTATTTTTCTGGCCTCGTTAAATTTTCAACAAAACCTCTCCATACTGTTGGTTTGAGATTTTTAGCTTTGGCTTTAATATTGAGGGCTTCAAGCATATATTCGCTTGCATCAAAGCCATGTATTTCGAATCCTTCTTCAAGTAATGGAAGTAAAAAACGACCGGTACCACACATTGGCTCTAAAATAGGGTCTTTCACATTCATTACATAACTGCGATAAAATGCATAAGCCTCTTCAGGAGGATTGGGTTTGCTTAAGTCATAGACCTCAGTGCACAAGCTAAGATAAGTATCCAGGTTTCTTAATTTTGTCATCTTGTTCACCAATTAAAAAATTTTTGATTATTTGAATTTGCACTTCGGTACTTAGGAGACCGTCAATGGCTATAGTGGCATTTTGTTTCAGTTCATCATCAAAAAACAAAGGTCTTGAATGGTTTAAATAAAAACTGATTTCTTCAAGAAGATTTTCTTTAGTTTGTAATTTATCTTTAAAATCCCTCAAAATGCGACGGCAGAATGAAATATCAAGTGGCACCTCAATATGAACACAGGTATCAATATATTCACCTGTTTGTACATGAAGTTTCCCTAATGGAGCATCAAAAATTATGTATTCCGCAGGGTTGAGCAAAGTGCGTAAGACTGGATGAATAATTTCTCTTTTTGCTTTAAGCTCTGCCAAAACCTTTGCAAGGTCTTCCCTTTGAAATTCACTGTAATTACAACCCTTATGATACCACTCGATATAATCTTCGGGTTCTAAAGAAATGTCATCAAAGTCATCCCATGAAATAAGAGTTGCTTTTAAATCCAGGGACAATGCTTTTGCCAAAGTGGATTTTCCAGCGCCTGTTATACCGCTAATGCCAATAATATGAGGAGTCATAATAATATCTCCATTACAGTGACTGGATGTCCTTTAAATTTATCCATGCTGATTATGGCCCAACCAAGGCGGGAGTAATAATTAGGAATGGTTGGGTCAAAGGCAAAAAGATGCAGTTTATTAAAACCTAAATCTCTGGCTTTATTTTTTGTGGCTTCAATTAGCCTGTTTCCAATACCTTGTCTCTGATAGGCAGGGTCAACCACAAGCGAGCCAAGCCATGGGCTTATTTCTGGCCTGATACCATCATTTTCACGCAAAGAGCACATCCCAACGGGTTTCCCTGTATCAAGTGCTATAAACGTAATGGGTAGTTTGTCAGCATTTAGGTGCTCACTGAACCGTTGAATAACTTGTTCAACCGGGATCTCGGGAACCCAGATTTTTCCAAGTACTTCATGCCAAATTGTTGCACACCTTGCTATGCTTTGTGGATGATTTTTGAGAAGGTCGATGGTGATCATGCTTTACCTGCATTGACGAGTTCAGGTATTAAACTTTTGAGGCGTAGAATAGTAGTTGGTAACATTTGTTTGAGCACAAGGATCTTAGCATAAAAAGCAAAAGACTTATTGAGGTTTTTAATTGCTAAAGTAATGTGATTTATTCCGGTAATCATTTGATTAAACCAATGCGTTTAATCAATAAATGATGAAGTTTTCCCGCGCCAGAGACGTCACCTGACATCAAAAAATCAGCAACATACTCAAAACCTGCTTTTATATAAACATGCTTGGCTCTGGGATTGTCACTTGCGGGATCAATTAAAAACGTATCGGCTTTCGGATCGACTTCTTTTATAAAAAAATCAATAAATTCTATCAAGGTTCTAGCTCCATAACCTATGCCAAAATAGTTTTTATCACCAATCATGTAATCGATACCATAAGAATGTCCAGTCTTGGAAAGGTTAATCAATTTAATGTCGTCGATCTCATCTTCGCTTGTTTCTTGGATTGTCATCAGCATTGCGAAAGGATGCCCATTACCGCTTGCTATCCAATAAACATATTTACCGTCCGCATAGGATGAGGGTTCTGTGCGACCATTAATAAAGTTTAAGATGTCATCTTTATGGGCTTGCGTGTTGTCCCAGAACTCTTGAATAAAGGGCTCTTTAAGCCAACTAAAGATAATGTTGATATGATTGGAATTGGCTTTTTCAAAATTTATGCGCATTATGTTAACCTGGGTCTCCGATATAATTTGTAACCGATGTCTTCGGAATAGACCCTGCTCTTAATTGGTCGGAGTGACAGGAATTGAACCTGCGACCCCTGCCTCCCGAAGGCAGTGCTCTACCAGTCTGAGCTACACTCCGCTTTTGTTTGAAGTTACATTCAATTAATCTGATATTTTAGAAAGTATACGAGTTATTTTACTTGAAGTGAATTTATCCGTCGATTTATTGTTGATTTGAGTACTTAAATTTGCCTCAAAATAACCCTTAATTTATCCATATAAAACGATATAAAGACAAATTATTATGAAAAAGCGGGTATCTATTTTATGCTATACATTGATTTTACGGCTTTTTTACCTTTTCTTAAGCTCTGTTTAATGTTCTATTGTCAATTTTGGGCTAATATAACAATAATATCCTTACTACCCGGGTAAATATAAATGGCAGACGGCGATATCGAAATCAAAGCAGGTTTCGTAGATACTGATCTAGACGATCGCAAACTGACAATGATAGATGATTTGAATAATCCATTAGCCATAGTGGAGCGAGTCTATCTAATATGGTGGCATTGGGCAGATTTTCATCTTCATGTTATTTCTCCACATATTGATACTATTACTCCTGCGATAGTCATTGAACCCGAACTGATACCTGGTTCTAATGATCATGAATTTGTTTATTCTATTCATGATAGTGGCTCTAAATTATCTACATCCAAAAGCCAGGATATGTTTAGTGCGGGTATGTCCATGTGCAAACTTTTCTATACTATTGAAAAAATGGTCTATATACTGGTAGAGCGCTTAAAATCTGGTGGTGTCAGTATGGAGGCAGAGGTTCAGATAGCTTTTGCTGGCCATGAAATAGCGCAGAGAAAGGCTTTTGAGTCGATTATTAATTTACCTTATAACGTTGTTGTGACTAATTTTGATCCTGGAATATGGGGTGAAAAATATTTACAAAATGTGAAGCGACTGGCGGATAAAGGGTATGGTTATCCTCCTGAATCCCCAAGAAAAATTTATATGCATCCAGTATCTTCTGGAACTACTGCACGAAAATAAATAATTAGCGAGAATGGCTCAACAGTGTTTTAAACTTTTTTAAAACCAGTTTGGGTCCATTGATGCAAAAGCTTATAATTCCCTTTTAAGCAAAAAGGGGCTATTAAAGTGGCAGGAATAAAATAAAAAAATCGGGCGATAATTTGTTGTCTTGATAGTTTTTTACCAGAGTCAGTTGTCAGTTTAAATCTCCAGGCTTTCATACCTATAGTTTGTCCACCAAATCGAATAGAACCATAATAATAAACAAAAATGATACTGAATAATGAAAATTGATACCAACGGGTAGCAGGAGGAATGGCTTGTCCATGAGTGAATAAGAGCAGGGCAGAGGTGTATGCAAAAAATAAAATGGATAGGATGATTAAATCATAAATCATTGCGCCAGTATATTTGATGAAAAACATAATGAATACATATCCTGCATTGATTTCAATTATTAATTTTTGGAATATTATAATCATTTAGGAAAACACATTCTAAATTTTTTGTTACTTAAATAGAAGCTTGCGTCAGGTATAGAAAAATAAAAAGAATATTGTTTAAATTGTTGCGCAATCAGTTACTCATGATTTTTGTACCCTGGCTTACCAAGGCTAAACTGTCAATATATAATTGACTTAAATCAATTCCATTGATGTTAAGTTGAGTTACTTCTTCCCAATGCCCTTCTTCATAAGCGATTACCAAAGACAATAGATCTCCTAGTGGTCCTGATTTATTTGTCAGAGCATCTTTTATCTCCTCAGCCAGAGTAATTTGTTCTACCAATGCTGGCATGGGTTTGTTTAATAAACAGTCTAATATGGATAATAATCCTGCAGTGTAGGCACTTTGACTGAAAATATTCGAGCTTTTTTTAGCGAGTTCTTCCGCCATATGGGCTCTGATTAAACCTGACTCCAATACTTCTATAGGTTTATCAGAGATATTTTTCATGGAAAACAGCATAACCCATTTTTTCAGGTTGATGATGCCAAGCCTTGCAACGGCTTGATCGATGGATTCTATGCTTGGTCCGCTGGAAAATCCAACTGAATTGACCAGTTTTAGAAGTTGATAGCTTAGTAATGGATCAGCTTGGATAATATGAGTGATCTCGTTTAAATCGCAATCTTCTTTTTGTAATTCCTGGATGAGTTGAAGTACATTTAATTTGTTTGCCGCTATTTCTGTGCCTTCCTCTGCAATGGAGTTAAGCAGGAAATCACCACAGTAATAATCCATGGTCATCGCTTTACATTTTTCAAAATTAACGTGTTGATTTAGATCATAAGCAATGATTTTACGATTTTTTGCCTTACTGTATTGTACTACTTTAGTTACATCCGATTTACTCATTAACTGCTCAGTCAGTCCTATGTATTCGGCAAAATTTAGCCAAGCCAATTGTTGAGGGGTATTAATTAGCAAAGCAATAGAAAATAGAGAATCTTGTAGTTCAGTTAGTGAATAAACTGATTCGATTTCATCTGCGGATAATTTTAAAATAATGGGGTTATTGATTGGTGTTTCAAATTGCTCAAGCAATTTTTTTAGGGAAAAAGGAACAAATAAAGGTAATTGGGTGTCTGTGTGGTAAATGAGATCATAAAGTTGCCTTGTTAATTCTTCATTAAGCATTACATTGCGGCAGGATAATATTTCAAAGGCGACACATTTTAATTGTTGATTATATATAGGTCTTTTTGTGATCATAAAGACTTCCATTTACTCACATTATGTAATCATAGTACGGGTTTTTGTAATTGGCCAATGGACTATTCATTTTCCTTATAAACTGAACTTTGCGTGATAAAAACAGAGTGCTATACTTCCCATGCATGAATTGAAATTTAGTAATTCTAAATAGTTTTTAAGACCCAATTTTTTTATTTTTCAAAGCCATTTGTTGCGCAGTATACTTAATGAATTATGTTTCTCAATAAGTCTAAAGGGTGAATGTGAAATAATTGAATGGGATTCAATATTTAGAAGAAAGTATATTGATGACATTTTCTTATGAGGAAGAAATTAATAGTGAACAAGAAAAGACCGATCAATCTTGATTTAAGCAGTCTGAAATTTCCGCCTATGGCTATCGCATCGATATTACATAGGATTTCAGGAGTTCTGATATTTTTATTATTTCCCTTCGTATTATTTATTCTTGGTTGTTCCTTGCAGTCAGAGGAATCTTTTGTACAGGCTAAAACAATGTTAGCCAATCCTTTCTATAAACTTATGCTATGGGCTTTTGGAGCCTCTATGATTTATCATGTCATCGCAGGTATAAGACACCTGATAATGGATATGGGATTTGGTGAGAGTCTTCGTGCTGGCCGTATGTCAGCCGTTTCAATTATAGTTCTTGCAGTTATTTTGGCAATTTTTCTAGGAATCTGGATATGGTAAACAATGTCACCAGTTTAACAGGAAATGGGTTAAAGGATTGGTTAATTCAACGAGTTACCGCTGTCTATTTTGCAGCCTATTTAATTTTTTTGTTTGGATTTATATTGGCAAATCCTGATTTAAGTTTTTCTCAATGGCATCTTTTGTTTACTAACAAGGCATTTCAAATTGCAACAACAATTGGATTGATGGCTTTGACATTGCATGCCTGGATAGGTATTTGGACAGTAACTACAGATTATATGAAATGTACTGTTATACGTTTATCAGTGCAGTTATTAGTTGTTTTGTGGCTCCTTACTCAATTTATCTGGGGCCTTATGATCATTTGGGGACAATAGCATGACAGTGGCACGTAACAGATTTGATGCGGTAATTATAGGAGCTGGTGGTGCAGGAATGCGTGCTGCACTCCAGATGACAAATTCTGGTTTAAAAGTAGCGTTGTTATCAAAAGTATTTCCAACCCGCTCACATACTGTGTCGGCTCAAGGCGGTATTACAGCGGCTTTGGGCAATGCTGATGAAGACGATTGGCGTTGGCACATGTATGATACCGTGAAAGGCGCTGATTACATTGGTGATCAGGATTGTATAGAGTATTTGTGTAAAACTGGCCCTGAAGCAGTTTATGAACTGGAGCATATGGGGCTACCTTTTTCACGAATGGATAATGGAAAAATTTACCAACGTCAGTTTGGTGGCCAGTCAAAACATTTCGGTGGAGAACAAGCGGCCCGTACCTGTGCTGCGGCAGATAGAACCGGGCATGCCTTGCTGCATACCCTTTATCAACAGAATTTAAAAGCTAAAACTCATGTATTTAGTGAATGGTATGCTCTCGATCTGGTAAAAAACTCACAAGGAAGAATTGCAGGTGTTACTGCCATGTGTATGGAGACTGGCGAGATTGTATTTTTTCAGACTCGAGTTTGTATTTTGGCGACTGGGGGAGCCGGTAGAATTTTTCAATCGACAACGAATGCTTTTATCAATACTGGCGATGGCTTTGGAATGGCACTAAGAGCTGGTATACCTCTTCAAGACATGGAAATGTGGCAATTTCATCCAACTGGCATAGCGGGTGCTGGTGTTCTGGTCACGGAGGGTTGCCGAGGTGAAGGCGGCTATTTAATAAACAAAGATGGTGAACGCTTTATGGAGCGTTATGCTCCCAGAGTAAAGGACTTGGCTTCCCGGGATGTGGTCGCTCGCGCTATGGCTTTGGAAATTCGGGCAGGGAAGGGATTTGATCCAAAAGGCGTCGATCATGTTAAATTAAAGCTTGATCATCTAGGCGCTGATTTGATCATGTCTCGCTTGCCTGGTATTCGCGAGTTATCAATGAAGTTTGCCGGTGTAGATCCAATTGTTGAGCCGATTCCAGTTGTTCCAACTTGCCACTACAGTATGGGAGGAATACCCACCAACATGCATGGCCAGGTTATAACTAAAACTGATGGCAAAGAGCATGTGGTGGAGGGATTGTATGCGGTAGGCGAATGTGCCTGCGTTTCGGTGCATGGCGCCAATCGATTAGGCGGTAATTCCTTATTGGATTTGGTTGTGTTTGGTCGTGCAGCCGGGATACATGTTGAAGAATTATGGCAATCAAATCAATTGCCTGATATGTCTTATGTGAGTGAAGACGATGTAGCGGCTTCCCTGGTGCGTTATGAGCGCTGGGAAAACTCAAAGGATGGTGAAAGCCATGCGGTAATACGAGATGAAATGCAAAGAGTAATGCAGGAAGATTTTGGAGTATTCCGTACAGGTGAGGTAATGGCTTCAGGATTGAAACGTTTACAAGCTCTGCGCGATCGATTAGCACATGCTAAACTTGATGATAAAAGTCAAATTTTTAATACAGAACGCGTTGAAGCTATGGAATTGGATAATTTAATGGCAACAGCTTATGCAACGGCTTTATCTGCAATTGCGCGAACTGAAAGCAGAGGAGCGCACAGCAGGGAAGATTATCCAAAACGAGATGATGCAAACTGGATTAAACACACATTGTATTTTGAGGAAGGTGAGGTGATAGATTATCGTCCGGTTAATACCTCACCCAAGTATGTCGAGCCTTTTGAGCCGAAAGAACGCGTTTACTAATGAGGATATTTTATGGCTGATAGTAGAAATTTAATCCTGTCGATTTATCGCTATAATCCTGAGGTGGATGCCAAGCCTTACATGAAAGATTATGAGATAGAAATCCCGGCTAAAAGCGATCCCATGTTACTTACTTTGCTTGAGCGCTTGAAAGCTGAGCAAGATCCTTCTATTACTTACAGGCGGTCATGTCGAGAAGGAGTATGTGGCTCTGACGGGATGAATATCAATGGGACTAATGGATTAGCTTGCATTACACATATTTCACAATTAAAAACAGATAAAATTGTCATACGTCCTTTACCAGGTTTTCCAGTCATTCGTGATTTGGCAGTTGATATGACACAATTTTATCAGCAATATGAGCGCATTGAGCCTTATTTACAGAATGATGAAGTAGCGCCTGCTCGAGAGAGGTTACAATCTCCTGAAGAGCGAGCACAATTGGATGGCTTGTATGAGTGCATTTTATGCGCTTGTTGTACCAGTTCATGTCCTTCTTACTGGTGGAATCCTGATAAATTTGTAGGCCCTGCTGGACTTTTACAAGCAAGGCGTTTTTTAGCAGACAGTCGTGATAAAGCAACGCAACATCGTTTGGATTTATTACAAGATCCTTTCAGTGTATTTCGTTGTCGTACTATTATGAATTGCACGAATGTATGCCCGAAGGGACTCAATCCGACGCAAGCGATTGCAAAAATTCGCACGCAAATGTTGACGCAGGAAACGTAATAAATCAGTCCTTGTTACTCAGAAAGTTTCTGGGTGAACCCTTTGGAGAGAATGATAATGAGCAGTTCTGATCTGCAAAAAGAATGGGCTTCTTCCTATTTGTCTGGAGGAAGTATGGCTTATGTTGATAGTCTTTATGAGGATTACCTCGCAGACCCTGATTCAGTGTCAGAGGATTGGAGAGCGGTATTTAGCGCTTTACCCAAAGTAAATGGTGCTACCAAAGAAGTATCTCATAGGGACATTCGCGAATATTTTTTGCAGCATGCTGATAAGAAGCTTAATAAAATAATTCAAATTGCAGACAGTCAGCAGTACCAGGTTGCCAGTCTGATTAATGATTTTAGATCATTAGGACATCTTGCCGCAAAGCTAGATCCATTGGAAATGACGGAGCGTATGCCAGTGCCACGGCTGGAGCTTGCTTATCATAATCTTGCCGATGTAGATGTAAATCGTACCTTTTTTGCTGGCACCAGTTTTAATGGGCCAGAGATGACCTTGGGGGAAATATACAACGCCCTTCGCGAAACATACTGCCGCAGTATAGGCATAGAATATATGCATATCTCTGATACGGAAGTCACTGAATGGTTACAAAACAAAATGGAATCAGTACGCGGATGTCCTGAATTCAGTCCACAGGAAAAATTGAATATCCTTAAAGACTTGATAGCGGCAGACGGTTTGGAGCGTTATCTCGGAACCCGATATGTTGGTCAAAAGCGATTTTCTCTTGAGGGGGGAGATTCTTTAATTCCAATGATGAAAGAACTCATTAGAAGATCGGGTATAAACAATGTGAAAGAGCTTGTCATTGGAATGGCACACAGAGGGCGCCTAAATGTATTGGTGAATGTCCTTGGTAAAGAGCCAGGACTATTATTTCAAGAATTTGAAGGAAAAATTAAATACGAGCGAACTGGTGATGTGAAGTATCATCTGGGTTTTTCCTCTGACATAAAAACAGAATCAGGCGCTATTGTGCACTTGGCTTTGGCATTTAACCCTTCCCACTTGGAAATTATAGGGCCAGTAGTTGAAGGATCTGTACGTTCACGTTTGGGAAGACGCAACGATTTGGCTAAAAAGGATAAAGTAGTTCCCATTGTCATTCATGGCGATGCCGCTTTTGCAGGTCAGGGTGTGGTTATGGAAACCTTTAATTTCTCCCAGGCGCGTGGATATTGTACTGGTGGAACAATCCATATTGTTATCAACAATCAGATAGGATTTACAACGAGCAATCCTTTGGATGCCCGTTCAACTCTCTATTGTACAGATGTTGCCAAAATGGTTCAGGCACCAGTCATTCATGTCAATGGAGATGATCCTGAGGCAGTAGTTTTTGCTACCCAGGTTGCTTTTGATTTCCGAATGAAGTTTAAGCGAGACATAGTAATTGACTTGGTCTGTTACAGACGTCATGGCCATAATGAAGCGGATGAACCTTCTGTGACTCAGCCAAAGATGTATAAAAAAATCAAATCCATGCCCACATTACGTGAAAAATATGGGGAACAATTGGTCAGCGCTAATTTATTAACCAAATCAGAAGTAGACAAGTTAGTTGATTCCTACAGAGAAACATTGGATAAGGGTAAAGCGGTTGTCGATTTGGTTCATGAAGATTATGAAGGAAAGCAATCTTTAGATTGGACTCCTTATATAAATGCCAAGTGGACGGATAAAGTAGACACAACCATTAGCAAGGAAGAATTGGAAAAAATTTCATCCCAATTAAACAAATTGCCTGATGGAATGAAACTGCATCCCGTTGTGGAGCGTTTGTTAGCTGAACGAAATAAAATGACCGCTGGTGAAATCCCTATGAATTGGGGCTATGCCGAGATCATGGCTTATGCCAGTTTGTTACATGAAGGCTACGGAGTAAGAATTTCTGGGCAAGATAGTGGTCGAGGAACTTTTGCCCATAGACATGCCGTACTCCACGATATTGAAACAGGCGATACTTTTATTCCTTTGGAACATATCTCAACCAGTCCCAAACGTTATTTTACTGTAATAGATTCAGTGCTTTCTGAAGAAGCGGTATTAGCTTTTGAATATGGCTTTGCTTCGTCTGAGCCATCTTTCCTGGTTATTTGGGAAGCTCAATTTGGTGATTTTGCAAATGGAGCACAAGTTGTTATCGATCAATTTATAAGTTCCGGTGAGCAAAAGTGGGGGCGGCTGTGCGGATTGGTGATGCTTTTACCCCATGGCTATGAAGGACAAGGCCCTGAGCACTCTTCTGCCCGATTGGAGCGTTATATGCAGCTTTGTGCACAGCACAATATTCAAGTATGCACTCCAACAACTCCAGCACAAATATTTCATTTGTTAAGAAGACAAGTTATTCGTAATTTCAGGAAGCCTTTAATTGTCATGACTCCCAAAAGTCTTTTACGACATAAATTGGCTGTTTCACCTTTGGAAGCTTTGTTTAAAGGAAAATTTCACACAGTGATTCCGGAAATCGATGCCTTGGACGCACAAAAAGTAACAAAGGTGGTGTTATGCTGTGGTAAGGTTTATTATGATTTATTGCAAATGCGCCGCGATAAAAACTTAAACCACGTAGCGATTGTCCGTATAGAGCAATTGTATCCATTTCCCAAAAAAGCATTAATGGCTGAATTGGAGAAATATCAAAAGGCTAATGAAGTTGTCTGGTGTCAGGAAGAGCCACAAAACCAAGGAGTCTGGTTCTCTTCTCAGCATAATATGCGTGATTGCTTGCGTTCTGACCAAACCTTGCAATATGCTGGCAGAGAGTTTGCTGCTGCACCTGCAGTTGGTAGTCCCGGGTTGCATGCGGAGCAACAAGTTGCTTTGGTTGAGCAAGCATTACTTGGTAAAAAATAAATCTAAACAATATAATATTAAGAGAAGGTATAACCATGTCTATTGAAGTCAAAGTACCTGTTCTACCCGAGTCAGTAGCTGATGCAACAGTGGCTGCGTGGCATAAGAAAGTGGGTGATAAAGTATCTCGCGATGAGAACCTAGTGGATCTGGAAACAGATAAAGTTGTGCTTGAAGTTCCATCACCTGTGGATGGGGTATTGTCTGACATTCTGTTTAATACCGGAGATACGGTTGGTTCAGGAGACTTACTGGCAAAAATTTCTCAAAGTGTTTCTGTAGAATCTCAAAAAACTGAGAAAGAAGAGAAACCTGTCAAAAAAGAAGAAATAAAAATTTCCGAAAGTGAATCAGTTAGCACAAAAGAAGATAAATCAACCAGTCCGGTAGTAAGACGGATGATGGCTGAAAATGATTTGAAAGCCGGGCAGATTCAAGGTACCGGTAAAGATGGCAGGATAACCAAAGAAGACGTTTTATCTTATATAGAATCTAATAGAGAAAAAGCAAACCAAACCGCTGAAGTTCAAAAAGAACCTTCTATGAGAGCACTTTCCTTTGGCGGCAGGGAAGAAAAACGTGTCCCTATGACGAGACTAAGAGCCAAGATTGCGGAACGTTTACTACAAGCACAACACAACGCTGCCATGTTAACCACTTTTAACGAAGTGAATTTGAAGGCAGTTATGGACATGCGTTCTCAGTATAAGGATAGTTTTGAAAAAAAACATGGTGTAAAACTTGGATTTATGTCTTTTTTCACAAAAGCAGTAGTAGAGTCGCTGAAACGATTCCCGGCCGTGAATGCTTCCATTGATGGGCAAGATATTGTTTATCATGGTTTTTATGATATAGGAATTGCTGTTTCTACTGAAAGAGGTTTAGTTGTTCCGGTAATTAGAGACGCTGATCAATTAAGCATGGCAGAAATTGAATTAGCCATTAATGATGCGGCATCAAAAGCCAGAACCGGTAAGCTGTCTATGGAAGAGATGCAAGGGGGAACATTTACCATAACCAACGGTGGAGTATTCGGTTCATTATTAGCTACTCCCATTATCAACCCACCGCAAACAGGTATCTTGGGGATGCATAAAATTGAGGAAAGACCTATTGTAGAGAAAGGGCAAATAGTAATCCGTCCTATGATGTATGTTGCTTTGTCTTATGATCATCGTTTAATTGATGGAAAAGATTCTGTACAATTTTTAGTAAGTGTTAAAGAGTTGTTGGAAGATCCGTCTCGACTTTTACTTAATGTTTAATGAGTCATGTTTAACTGCAAGGCCCGTCTTGACGGGTCTTGCTTTTTTAAAAAGGTAATTAGAATGAATTTACATGAATATCAAGCCAAGCAATTATTCGCGAGCTATGATTTACCAGTTCCTCGTGGTGAGGTCGCTTATAATGTTGAGGATGCCTTGCTCGTTGCTTCTCAATTATCAACCTCTCGCTGGGTTGTGAAAGCACAAGTCCATGCTGGTGGTAGAGGTAAAGCTGGTGGGGTGAAACTGGTTTCTAGCAAGGATGAATTGGCTGCAGTTGCGAAATCCATGTTAGGTACACGCTTGGTTACCTATCAAACTGATGCCAGAGGCCAACCGGTTAATGCTATTTTGGTTGAAGAAACCTGCGAAATAGACAAGGAATTATATCTCGGTGCTGTTGTTGATAGATCCACCAGACGAGTTGTTATTATGGCCTCTACAGAAGGTGGTGTTGAAATTGAAAAGGTTGCTCATGAAACACCTGAAAAAATTTTCAAGGTGGTTGTTGACCCATTAGTTGGTGTTATGCCCTTTCAATGTCGTGAAACAGCTTTTAAACTTGGATTAAAAGACGATCAAATCAAACAGTTCACTCATTTGATGATGGGATTAGGGAAAATGTTTGTTGAGTGTGATTTAAGTCTATTAGAGATAAATCCGCTTGTCATAACAAAATCAGGGCAACTAATTTGTCTGGATGGAAAAATTAATATCGATGGAAATGCTTTATTCCGACAGCCTAAACTGAAAAATATGCGAGATGTTTCTCAGGAAGATGATCGAGAAAATCGTGCCAGTGATTGGGAGCTTAATTATATTCCTTTGGATGGGACAATAGGTTGCATGGTAAATGGTGCTGGTTTGGCTATGGCTACCATGGACGTGATAAAATTACATGGTGGTGAGCCGGCTAATTTCCTGGATGTTGGGGGAGGCGCCACAAAAGAAAGAGTCAGTGAAGCTTTGAAGATTATTGTGTCAGATGAAAAAGTCAAAGGAATTCTAGTTAATATTTTTGGTGGTATCGTTCGTTGTGACCTTATTGCTGATGGAATTCTTGCTGCTGTAAAAGAAGTGGATGTAAAAATTCCTGTTGTTGTCAGACTGGAAGGTAATAATGCCCAGTTAGGTGCTGAGATATTGAATAAAAGCAATTTGAATGTGATTGCTGCAACGAGTTTGACAGACGCAGCCAAGAAAATTGTAGCAGCAGTTTCCGAATAAAGAATAAATTAATTTTGGCATTATTGGTAAGGTAGTTTTTAAAGCAGATATGCCATTAGATTACGAGGTTAACAATGAGTGTATTAGTTGATAAACATACAAAAGTGCTATGTCAGGGCTTTACTGGAAAGCAAGGTACTTATCATACAGAGCAAGCACTGGCTTATGGAACCAAGATGGTGGGGGGGGTTACTCCAGGCAAAGGTGGTCAAATGCATTTAGGACTGCCTGTATTTAATACCATGCGTGAAGCCGTCGAGGAAACCAAGGCAGATGCCAGTGTGATCTATGTTCCTGCACCATTTTGTAAAGATTCAATTATTGAAGCAGCAGAAGCAGGTATTAAACTGATTGTTTGTATTACAGAGGGTGTGCCTGTATTGGATATGCTGCAAGTAAAAGTGTATATAGAAAACAATACACAGGCTCGATTAATTGGTCCAAATTGTCCAGGAATAATTACACCAGGTGAATGCAAGATAGGTATTATGCCTGGCTATATCCATTTACCCGGAAAAGTTGGAATCGTTTCACGTTCTGGAACTTTAACTTACGAAGCAGTAAAACAAACTACTGATAAAGGGTTTGGTCAAAGTACCTGCATAGGAATAGGTGGCGATCCTATTCCAGGAACCAGCTTTATTGACGCTTTGTCTTTATTTGAAAAAGATCCTAAAACAGAAGCTATCATCATGGTAGGAGAAATTGGTGGTTCAGCAGAGGAAGAGGCAGCTGAATTCATTAAGTCTCATGTAAAAAAACCTGTAGTATCTTACATCGCTGGAGTCACAGCACCTGCTGGAAAGCGTATGGGCCATGCTGGAGCAATTATCTCTGGTGGGAAGGGGACCGCAGCAGAAAAATACGCTGCACTGGAAGCGGCTGGTGTGAAAACAGTTCGATCTCCTGCTGACCTGGGAGATGCAATAGCTGAGGTAACTGGTTGGTAAGAAAATACTTTTTCTTACTTAACAGCTCTTGCATTATAGAAATAGGAACTGATTAAGATAAATTGGTGATTTTTCCTCGAATCATGTTGGTGCTGTGTATCAAGCGCAGCCCAACAGACATCATGATAATATTGTTACTTGGTTAAATAAGATTAGATCCATTTCATAACCTGCCCTAAAACAAAATCAGGTCTTAGGACCCCCAATCTCGTTGTTAAAAATTTTTTTAATTTAGTTTATTGCCATATTCCCTCATTAAAAGTACTTTTGCCTTGGCCATGGGGTTTCTCATAAGTCCTGAAAATAATCAGTTTATGCAAGAAGTCGATTGAAAAATTTTAACTGTAAAATGTATCGCAAATTATAAATTTTAGAGAGTATAATTATTTACATTTTTTTAGTGAAGGTTTGCTATGAGCAAATTTAGAAGTCTTGCGGATATTAGACGAGATTATGGTGAGTTGCAGCTCAGTGAAGAATCCGCTGAAAATGATCCCATTTCTCAATTCAAACTATGGTTTGATGATGTATTACTAAATGAAAAAAATGATCCCACTGCAATGGTTCTGTCTACAGTAGATGAAAAGGGCTATCCAGATTCCAGAGTTGTCTTATTAAAAGGATTAGAGAACGGTAATTTTATCTTTTATACCAATTATCAAAGTGCCAAGGCAATGCAAATCCAAAAGAATCCTTATGCAGCACTTAATTTTTATTGGCCACAAATGGCAAGACAAGTACGTGTTCGTGGTCGAGTAAAAAAAATCAGTAGCGAGCAATCCGATGCTTATTTCTCCTCCAGACCTTTAAAAAGTCAGTTTAGTGCGATTGTTTCTCCCCAAAGCCAAGAAATTCTGGATAGGATTTCTTTAGAAGATGCTTTAAATCAGTTGATTGAAGAATATGGCCAAAAACCCGTAGTCAGACCGGAAAACTGGGGTGGATATATGATAATCCCGGATGAGATTGAGTTTTGGCAGGGTAGAGATAACAGATTACATGATCGAATTCATTATTACCGGCATGGTCATGAATGGACGCACCG
Organism: Legionella pneumophila subsp. pneumophila str. Philadelphia 1; assembly: GCF_000008485.1. Classification (NCBI taxonomy): domain Bacteria; kingdom Pseudomonadati; phylum Pseudomonadota; class Gammaproteobacteria; order Legionellales; family Legionellaceae; genus Legionella; species Legionella pneumophila. Next base: position 579,735 of record NC_002942.5, read on the forward strand.
TAGATTGGCACCTTGACCGGCAGTTTTTGTCATCATTCCTGCCGGCATCATTTTACTATTGAGATATAGAAGGATGAGTTTTCATGGAAGGTTGGTTAATGGTTGAATTCTTTTGAATAAGCACATGGGATTCGCAAATTTTCCCAGATTTATAAACCAGGACTCGCGAAAAATTCCAATCTCTTTGTTAAAAACATGTTGAGCTTTGACCTTAGAATAATGTGTCCGTTATATCAATATTCTGTTGGGGATAGATGGGTTAGAGCGGGATAATTTATCGTTCTTGACGGTTGTTATTTTAAGCAATATAGACATTTATTAAGCATAAAAGTCCATGAAAAAATAAGATAAAAAAATTGGCCTAATACTTGCTTCTCTATTAATAAAATCAATAAGTTAATGAAGTATCGTGTTAAAGAACCAAAAGTAAAAAGATTTTTGTCAAGATAATGTAAATATTTGATCTTCGAAGGCAGGGGGCAAATTAAAGTCGTAAAATTGATTTAAGTGTGGGAGTTACATGCACTAAAAAGCGGTTCTGCACCAATTGCGTTAATAATTATAGACTTAGGAGTAAATGAGTTGAAAAGCGGAAATATATTCAGGATACATAAAAGAGGCTATCATCATGAACGATACAACATCATTATTATCACATCTTAGATTACGATTTAACATTGAACACCCAAGCTATGAAGAATGTTATATTTTTGGGTATGAATGTGCATTGGCAGAAGTTCCAGAAGAAGATAATCCTTTCCGCGAAGGTTCTCAAGAAGCAGAACAATGGCTCGAAGGATGGTGGGCTGGTATATATGGAGAAAAACCATTATTTGATTTGAACAATATCGAGGAAGATATTCTTTTAGATAAAACCACAGCTGCAAATGATCAGCAATATCATCATAAAAACAGCTTCCTATCTTTAGTCTTTGAAATTGGTGGTGCGATAGCCGCTTCCGCAATAGTAGGCTACCAATTACTTGAGCTCGTAGCATGATCATCGCGTTCAATTGAAGAGTATAATGTAATGCCTCTTCAATTGAATGGGAGTGTTTCTTGTATTGAGTTCAGTTTTTAAATAATTTTAAAACCATCGACCTCATTCGTTCAATTTCAGATGGATTGAATTCTTTATAAAGCTCACTGCCAATATCAAGGCAAACTGTAACTTTCTCACCTAAACCTTTCAGCAGGTCAACCCCTGATAATTTAAGTAATTTGATATGTTGGCTAATTTCACTTGCCCAAGCATCGAGGTATTTCATATCAGTGAATACCGGCAAAAAAACATGGTTATTTTCTTCCAAAAATAATACTCTGGGTTCACTATCATCAGAATTGGATTCAATAGGAATTATAAAATTTGCCTTGATAAATTCAAGGTAAACTTTATTCGCTTCTTTTGAGCTTCCGGAAGATTCAAAAGCTTCTTTAATGGCTATATTTAGTTTGTTCATCAGGGGTAGATCTCATGTCTGTATAGTATCTTGAAAATTTGCCTTTTAAACTTGTTCAGAGTAACCAACTTCCATTCATGAAAATATATGAGGATTCAATTTTAACAGGACAAGGGCATACCAATTTCGGTCAATTATGAGCCCTGGTACTTTATAAATTTGAATCTATTTTTGTCATCCGCACAGGCGGAACGACTCGAATGTTTCACTATATAATCAAAATATGATTTTGCCTTACTCTCTTTAAAACTTCTTGGTGAACCCTCGGGGATTATTCATTTTTGTTTTGAGTTCATCCACTGGATATCCGAAAACTCCAATCTCTTGGTTAAAAAATGTTTTTAATTCAGTCATTTAGTTTGTCTAAATTCTCTCATTTAAAACATTTTTTTCCTCGACCTTGGCTTTTTTCGTAGGTCCTGGTCTTTTAATCATTCAACTCAATCCAGAGGATTTTTGTTTTGCTGGATGACGATGAGTCATTAAAAATTAGGATTATATCCTAAATCCTCAATACATTACTAATGAGGCAAAGGTAAAAATAAACTATATGTTGAAATAAGTTACAACAGCAGTATAATGATAAGTTATCATTGTTAATTTATTGATCATTTTTTAAATAAATACAGCATGTGGTGGTTATACCAAAATGGGAATATCTAAAGTGGAAATTTATAAACGTAAAAATTACCTGGGTTTTGCGTGGTTAGTTTGGGGGTTGGCAGCTGCTTTTTATTTTTCTGATTATTTAGCTAGAGTAGCGCCTGGTGTAATGCACCGATATCTACAAATGGACTTTGGCATTAATGAGGCTGGCTTCGGCATATTAACTGCATCATTCTATGTTCCATATATCTTAATGCAAATTCCTGTAGGATTGACAGTTGATCGATTAAGCATACGATGGTTATTGACTATTATGTCATTAGTTACTGCTTTTGGTTGCTGTGTATTTGGCCTTGCGGATGGTCTGCTGACTGCATCAATTGGAAGAATGTTGATTGGTTTCAGTGCTGCTTTTGCATTCATTTGCTCACTTCGCCTTGCCACTTCATGGTTCCCCCCAACTATGCTTGGATTATTATCTGGATTAACTCAAGCGTTGGGAATGCTTGGTGCTGCCGCAGGGGAGGCCCCTGTTTCATTTTTAGTGAGTAATGTTGGCTGGCGCCATAGCATGCTGATTATCGCCTTCTTATTTATTGCCTTATCAGGATTATTGTATCAATTTGTGCAAGATAAACCCGGTGAGCATCGCAATGAAATTCGTTCTGTTAATCGAATCAGTATTTTGGATAGCTTAAAGATCATTTTATCAAATAAACAAACTTGGCTTAATGCGATGTATGCTGGATTTTTATTTGGCCCCACCGCTGTAATTGGAGAGGCAATAGGTCCGGCATATTTACAGTTCGGCCGTGGTTTAGGGGCGCACGCAGCTGCATTTGCAACAGGATTGATCTTTATAGGCTGGGGAATTAGTGGCCCATTATCAGGTTGGATTTCTGATAAAATGGGACGTCGTAAGCCATTGATGATTATTTCCGCAGTATGTGGTGTGATCTTGAGCAGTTTATTTGTTTTTATTCCTGAAATGAGTCAAACAACGGCTTACATACTATTTTTTGTTTTTGGTCTTACAAACACTGGGGTTGCGATTTCATACGCTGTTTCTACAGAAATACATGACAGGAGTGTTGTTGGTACATCTATCGCATTTACCAATATGACTTCAATTTTTGTCGGGGCCTTATTCCAGCCTTTAGTAGGACGTATCATAGACATGGTGTCTGGGCCCAGAGCCTATAATGTTGAAACGTTATTATTATCGGATTTCCAAGCCGGTCTAAAATTACTCCCCTTATGTTCCTTGGTGGCCTTAATCCTTGCGTTTACTGTTAAAGAGACTTATTGCAAACCCATAAGGCATTAAGAGATAGCAAAAATCAAACATTGAGCATTGCATGATAAATATGCCACCATTGTTTGATTTTTGCTGTAAATACATCAAATTTATGAAATTTAATGAAAATATTTTTCATTAAGTTTTAATCTTCTTGCATTAGACTGTCGCACTTTTAGGTTATTTGCTGTTATACTTTTCGCAGCACTTTGCTGCGCTCGAGTAATGCTATTTGCAAATTAATAACATGGAGATAATAATGAAAAAACTTACAGGATTAGTAATTATCCTGGCTGTTTTAATCCTAGGTGGATATTATGGCATGGGAATTCTAACCGAAAGAACGGTTAAAAAAACTGTCGAGGTAATTAATCAATCCAATGGGCTTTTCGCTGACATTCAGCAATATAAGAGAGGTTGGTTTTGCTCTGATGCATTAGTTAAATGGCGTTTACACGTACCTGAGCGAGTAGTAAAAGACGATGACGGAAAATTGCAAACTACTCCTGCTCAAGATTATCAAATGGAAATGCCGATTAAGATTTATCATGGCCCCATTATATACGCGAATAAGCAGTTACGTTTTGGAATGGGCTTTGCACAAACCGTATTTCCATTTCCAGAAAAATATAATCAGCAATTCAATGAGCTTTTTTCTCAAGATTCAGAAAAGCCTCAGCTGGATTTAAGCATTTTTGTAAATTATTTGAATAAAAGTACAGTTGAGTTGTCCATTCCTTCTTTCAAATTAACTGCTAAAGATGGAAATGGTAAATTTAATTGGATGGGTATGGACAGTACTACATCAATGTCTTCCAATTTGGATAAAGTGGAAGGGGAAATTGAATTTGATGGCGCAGAGTTTTCTAAAGATGATACCAAGCTCTCTTTGGGTAAGGTAAACAGCGAGTATGACTTACATAAAACGACTACAGGGTTATACCTGGGTCAAGCCAGTTTTTCATTGCCATCACTTGCTGTAGTTGTTAAAGATCAAAAGATGTTTGAAATTAGTGAATTGACATTAAGCTCAAGCAGCGATATAGACGATAATCTCTTCAGCACGCATTTTAGTGCTGCTTTAAAATCACTATTCGCCAATGGGCAAAATTACGGTCCAGGTGAAGTGGAGATGTCCTTAAGAAACCTTGATGCTGAAGTATTGGCTAAAATCAATGAGCAAGCTAATGCGATGCAAAGGGGCACAGATCAAGAGCGTCAACAAGCATTGATGGCAATGCTGCCAGAATTGCCAAAGTTATTTAGTAAAGGTGCAGAGTTTGAAATTTCCAAATTAAGTCTCAAACTTCCACAAGGCATGATTGATGGTAATTTGTTAATTACTTTACCCAAAGGAGATAGTTCTAATCCCTTTGAATTGATTCAAAAAACTCAAGGTAATGCCAAGTTAAAAATGCCAATCGAGGTAGTGAAGCAACTGATGCAGCAATCGATTATGCAACAAATGGCAAAACAGCCAGAAATGCAACAAGCGTTAATTCAACAGCTGCAAAACAGTCAAGGTCAATCAAACCAAGCAGAACCTACTCCTGAGCAAATCGCTGCAATGCAAGTAGATAAGCAAATTAATGAGTTGGAGCAATCTGGTTTAATCACTGTCGATGGCAAAGACTATGTCATTGAGATGAGTTTGAGTGAAGGAAAATTCACAGTTAATGGGAAACCATTTGATCCATCTATGATGAAATTTCAGTAGTTCGTTAGATATAGGATAAGCTGTTGAGCGCGGCTTATCCTCTTTTCAATCCACTATGGTGAGAAACGTGGCAATGATTCAAGAGCAAACAGTATATATTGAATTTTAATGCAGTTTTTTCTGTTCTGCCCTTGTCTCGTATTGCTCAATTCGGTAATATACCGCTTTTAAAAGGAGGAGCTAATAATAATGACAACAATCAGTAATGATGCAGGAGATACCACTGCTTCACTAGCCGAAAGCGTGACTCAATCCGTACAAAAATATTTTTCAGAGCTTAAGGGAACTGATCCTGTTGACTTATACCAGTTTGTACTTGAAGAAATTGAGACCCCTCTATTTCGTGCAGTAATGGAACATTGCAAGTATAATCAGTCCCGCGCTGCAATCATGCTGGGAATTAGTCGTGGAACTTTAAGAACTAAATTAAGACGTTATTTTGATGATAAATACGTTGGTACAAGGGATTAAGAAAGATTGATAATAAAAAGGGAGCCTTAGCTCCCTTTTTATTATCAAAGAATATTTCATTTTATTCAGCAAACATGGAGCTTACTGACTCCTCAACATTTACTCGTTTGATTGCTTGAGCTAACATATCAGCAAGACTGACCACTCTGATTTTTTCACAGTTTTGTGCTTCGGCTGATAAAGGAATGGTATCAGTTACTACCACCTCATCAAGACCTGAATGTTTAATATTGTTAACTGCGGGGCCTGACAACACAGGATGTGTAATGTAGGCTCTGACGCTTTTTGCTCCGTTTTTCTTTAATTCATGAGCAGCCGTACAAAGTGTTCCAGCAGTATCTACTATGTCGTCTACAATAATACAGTTTTTATTGGCGGGCTCACCAATAATGTGCATTACTTCTGATTTATTTGGCCCACTACGGCGTTTATCAATAATCGACAGCTCAGCGTCATTCAGTCTTTTAGCAACTGCTCTGGCACGTACAACCCCACCGACATCTGGCGATACGATCATGATATTGTTTAATTTTTGTTTGGTTATATCTTCCAGCAATACCGGAGTTGAGTATACGTTATCAACCGGCATATAAAAGAAACCCTGTATTTGATCCGCGTGCAAATCAACAGTAAGGACCCGACAAATTCCAACTGAAGCCATCATGTCTGCTACCACTTTAGCTGTGATAGGAACACGGGCGGAGCGCACTCGCCTATCTTGGCGTGCGTAGCCAAAATAAGGAACTACAGCTGTAATACGACCAGCAGATGATCTTCTCAGGGCATCCGCCATAATCAGCAATTCCATTAAATTATTATTTGCAGGCGCACAAGTTGATTGGAGGACAAAAACATCTTTACCTCGGACATTTTCTAAAATTTCAACCATAGTCTCTCCATCGCTGAAGGTACCAACGGTGGCTTTGCCAATAGGTATTTGCAAATGTGAGGAAATTTTTAGTGCTAATTCAGGGTTAGCATTCCCTGTAAAAATCATCATCGTGGACATGTGTCAAAAGCCTTAGATTTAGGTTAATCACATAACTTAAACACATAGCAGAAGACAGCCAAAAAGATATTATTATTATTTGAGCGATACGAAGTACGCATCCTTCCAGGTTATCTTCTGCCGTCTGTTTACTTGTACCTAGATTCAACTTCATATTCTAGGTTGAATCAACAAGAAAATGGCAGGGGTGCTAGGATTCGAACCTAGGTATGCAGGGATCAAAACCCTGTGCCTTACCGCTTGGCGACACCCCTATAATTGTAGATTCTTCAATCATCCATGAGTTTATAAATAGTATTCATCCCTGCAATGTGCTGCGTATTTTGCAGTGCTTTTTTATCGATGTCAACTTCAGAAAGCAAATAAATTACAAGAATTAAATTATACAACCCAATTCTTTATCACTACCTTTACCATGACGCCATTTCCTTCAAGGCGAATCATACTTGGTAAATCTATTCCCTTGACCGAAGTATACTTAGTAAAATCAATGGTATAGCCATTTTGCTTTAATTGTATCAGGTGATTGAATTGGTCATGTTTTTCTGATTGGATTCCACCTGGTGCGGGTAAACCTCTTACCCAGTAATACAAATTATTTACTGGAAGTCGAATGCCAGTTTGTTTTAGTAATAACTCATCGGCATTGGTCGAAGTAGTTATTTTGGCGCCATCTTGAAATGTAATAGTATTCCCCTTTTTGCTGATTAGAACGGCTCCACCACCTAATGGCCCCATTAAACGAATTTGGTATGAGTTGGCCCCTTGTTGGACCCAATTCATAGTAGCAGACCATCCTTTCGCTTTGGTTTTTGCAGCCAGAGCCCCTTTAATTTCCCATGAGGAAACAGTGGCTGTTTCGGCTTTACGTTCTTCAAGAGGAATTTCACGGTTTGCAGGCGGCTCTTCAGAGGGTCTTGGGGGAGCGCATGCTGTTAAAAAGCAAATTAAAATGATTGTCAAACGTTTTATCGCATTCATTGCTTACCTCAATTCCATTTTTTTATAGTTTTTCAATTTACAATACGCTAGACTGCTTCTATATGCAAATGGTAATTAACGAGATGAAACAAAAAGCAATCTACCCTGGAACATTTGACCCTGTAACCAATGGCCATATTGATATTATTACTCGGGCCAGCACTATTTTTCCTGAATTGATAGTTGCTGTAGCGAGTAATAAAAACAAGCGGCCTTATTTATCTTGGGAAAGCAGAATTAGTTTACTGGAAGAGTCCGTTGGACATTTAACTGGCGTGAGAGTTGTGGGTTTTGATAATTTGCTAATTGATTTTGTATTAGAACAAAACGCAGGCATTATTTTACGTGGATTGAGAGCTGTTTCTGATTTTGAATATGAATTTCAACTGGCTGGAATGAACAGAAAACTATCTAAAAAGGTAGAGACATTATTTTTAACCCCCGCAGAGCATTTAATGTATATCTCATCCACTTTAGTTCGTGAAATTGCAGCCTTAAATGGTGATATTTCTCAATTTGTTCCACCCAATGTAGTTAGAGAATTAAAAAAGAGACAAAATGAAAGATCATTATAAATGGCTGAGTTGTTTATTTTTTTTTATTTGTAATATTTATCAGGTTAATGCAAAAACATTTCCGCAACACCCGCCTGGATATGCTGTAGCAAGTGCCCACCCCTTGGCAACTCATGCCGGTTTAGAGATTTTGGCAGCAGGAGGAAATGCTTTTGATGCTGCAGTTGCGGTAGCTGCTGCCTTGGCAGTAGTTGAGCCATATCATTCGGGACTTGGAGGAGGAGGTTTTTGGCTACTTCATCAGGAAAAGGAACATTTAAACCTCTTTATTGATGGCAGGGAGGTAGCTCCTCTGGCCGCAAGTAAGGATATGTATTTGGCTCCTGACGGCCAAGTGATCCCCGGCCTTTCTCTAAATGGTGGTTTATCTGCGGCCATACCTGGACAGCCAGCTGCCCTGGTTTATATAGCCAAGAACTATGGACGTCTTCCGCTTAGCAAGACATTAGCTCCGGCTATTAAGCTTGCGGAAGAGGGTTTTCCTGTAGATCCTCAATTTCGTTATTTCTCCACTCTGGATGATAGATTGGAAAACTTGAAGAAATATCCCGATACCGCCGCTATTTTTTTAAAGAATGGTCAGCCTTTTGAAATTGGAGAAAAACTTGTTCAAAAAGATTTGGCAAAAACACTCAGGTTGATAGCCAAGTACGGAAATGCTGGATTTTATTCAGGAGAAACGGCTTCTTTGCTAGTTCAAGGTGTCAATGCGGCAGGTGGAACTTGGTCTCTTGATGATCTGGCTCAATATAAAATTAAAGTGAGGCCACCTTTAATTAGTGCTTATCATAATATGTTAATTATCACAGCTCCTCTGCCTTCGGCCGGTGGAGTGGCATTGGTAACCATGCTCAATATATTATCCAAATTTCCTTTGTCTTCATTTCCCAAATTAAAATGGGTTCATTACGTCGTTGAATCGATGAGATTGGCTTATTGGCAAAGAGATCAATTTCTGGGTGATCCTGATTTTATTAAGGTTCCACTTGATAAATTGATTTCCTCAGATAATGCGAAACAATTAAGCCGCTTGATTTCACCAAATAAAGCGATTGATAGTAAAGTCTTGCAAGGCTCAGTTCCAACGGGAAAACACTCAAATACCTCACATATTTCGATTATTGATACGGAAGGAAATCGTGTTGCTGCAACAATGACAATTAATTACATTTTTGGCTCCAGTGTAGTTGCGAAGGGAACAGGGGTATTATTAAATGATGAAATGGACGATTTTTCTACTAAAGTGGGTGAGCAAAATGTCTTTGGTTTAGTGGGAAGTGAGCGCAATGCCATTGAACCAAGAAAAAGGCCGCTATCCAGCATGGCTCCAACCTTCCTGGAGATGCCAGGGCGTGTAGCTATCCTGGGGACTCCTGGGGGAAGCCGTATTCCTACTATGGTTTTACTTGCCTCACTATTATTTTATGATGGGTATGGAGCTATCAGTATGGTTTCAGCCATGCGATTTCATCATCAATATTTACCAGATGTTTTGCAATTTGAGCCTGATACTTTCCCAAGTTCAATTCAACAGGGTTTACAAGCTATGGGATACCATTTAATGCCATTGAAACAATATTATGGAGATATGCAAGCCATTACATGGGACAAAGAAAGTAATGTCTTAACGGCTGCTTCTGATCCAAGACATATTGGTTTAGCTGCTGCGATATCTAATATGGCATATGGGTATGGGGTTAATTACTAGAATACATTTTTAAAATGAATTGGCCAACTACACTTGGCGCGTAAATTGTTAGTGCTGAATAAAGCAATCAAAATCAATATTTGTTTTATGATTTTTGTTAAGTGTATTTCAATCGCTTATTGAGTTTGTGTAACGCATCGATGACTCCCTGGTTTAAGAGGCGGAGTAATTTAATTCCAAGAGCCTGTTGCTGAATAAAAAGCGATTTACATGGTTCTACCATGATTTCTAACATGGAACAGTTTTCTGTAGCTTGGCAAGTGGCCATACGTTTATTCTCAAGAAATAATGCCATTTGACCAAATACTGACCCGGCCTCCAGTTCTGCAACCATTGAAGTAAAGCCTTCAGCATGCTCATAATAAAGATTGATTTTTCCTTGAATCAGAATAAAACAAGAATGTCCCGCATCACCTTGTTTAAAAAGAATTTCTCCCTTACTTAAGCAAACAGGCGAGGTATAGCGAATTAACATTTCTAATTCCTGATAGGCAAAAGTTCTAAAGATTGCTAATTGATGCATTACTCTTAGTGGGTCAAGATTGCAATTCTTCTCTTGGTGCCCATGCGGTAATAAAGAAATTGTAGAATAAGGTTGATACATGGACTGATATGAAAGGGACTCAGCCAGAAGTTGATTGAGATTATTAAGTGTTGTACAAAGTGTTTTTCCAATCCGCCATAAACTGTCACTATCTTCCCAAAATAGTGGCTTGTCTGACAGGAGGCGTTTAGGAGAAAATACGTCTGCGGGTAACCATGGGGGATTTTTTCCAGTTAATGCAATTTCAGCTGCGGCAAGTCCTGCTGCTGTGGTATAGCTTCCTCCATATCCATTACAGCACATCACAATAATTATTCCTGGAGACAGGTAACCAATAGCGGGTAATTGATCAGGTGTAAAAGCTAAGGCGCCAACCCATTCGGTTGAAAATGGTCTCCCTTTAAGGTTCGGGAAATACTTATCTCTTTGCTGCACAATAAGATCATGAACTTTTTTTGAACGCTTACGATAATAAGGGTTTTTCATTGGTCGGTCGTCACCGGCACCAATAAGCAATGGCACCAACCCATTCTTTGATCTGACTCTGGGTTGATTGAGATAGAGCGGTCCATCTTCACTAGTTATTAATCGACCCTTACAGTAATCTGGTGTTGAATCGGTAATTGCAATTTGACTTTGGTGAGGCTTAATCGCTCTCAATTCCGGGAGCAACTCGCTAGTAAATGCGTTTGTTGCAACAATCACTTGCCTAGCCTTAAGCAAACCCATATTGGTTTTCAATTGATGGTATTCTGTATCTATGCTCTTAATTTGTTGAACTTTCACAAACGTATAGAGCTTGATACCACTTTTGATTGCCGCCTTAATCAGACAGCACGTATATTTAAAGGGATTGTAGGTGCCGTCATCTGGAATAAATCGACCTATGAACTTGGAGTTGATGCCGAATTGTTCTCTAATTTTTTTTCGAGACCAAATGTAGATGCGCTCGCCATGTTGGGCAGCCAGAGTGACTTCATCACAAATTGCTTGTTCTTCCTCTTCAGTATGAGCAATGTAGAGCCACCCTTTTGCTGCCAGATCACAATAAATACGTTCTTTTCTGGCAATTTCCTTAAAGCGATTGCGATTTTTTAAAGCAAATTGAAAAACCAGTGAGGCATGGTATTCGCTTTCAATTTGTAATATTGACGGATGAACATGGGGGTAGCATCGTTTTAAAAAACGAAACCGCTCTGAGACTAAACCACTATAGATTCCCACAGAGTTTTCAGGTAATAATTCAAAATTACCTCCATTGCGACCACTGGCTTCAGTGGCTGGATTTCCCTTATCTAACAATACAACAGTAAGGTGTCTTTTCTTGACTGCATCGATCAGATGATATGCGGTAGAAGCGCCAGTTAGACCTGCTCCTATGATTACGATATCTACTTTTTCAGGTAGTTGATCGGTAGATCGATAATGATCGAATGGATGTGGTTCATTTTGCCAAAAGGGTTTATTTGAAAGTGGGATTAAGATTGGGTTAATTGATTTGCCATCAAGTTTATTTAGAAAAAACTGTAGATATCTTGTTGCTTGTTTGACCAAAGTAAAGCGAGATTCAACAAGATTTATTATTAGTTGACAATCAATTAATGTTAATTGATTTTTCTGCAAATCTTTACTTAACTTGTTTATCAGGATGCGAACATCTTTAACTGTTAATGGCCCGGCTTTATCCATTCGGTGTACCAAGTACATTTTGGCTTTCATTTCCAGATCAGAAGAGATATCCCTGTCTTCTTCTATTTTATTAATGCTCATGGCACGGTCATATTGATTTTCTTTTTAAAGTCTAGGTGAAGTTTTAGGAAATTTCAAAACAGTTAGTACCGATATTAAAAGACGGGTAGCCTGGATTGTTTATTCTATTGTAGGAATCAATTTTATTTTTTGTATAACGTGGTCTTTTTTTTATTAGTTATTGTAGGTATTTTTAGTCATCTTTTTCAGCAAACCGGGATGTGAGTTTTTTCAATTCTCCCCAACCAGCTTTTTTATTGATTGATGGGTTTTTTCGATTAATTCCTCTTTATTTTCAATTGAATATTGAGCTGCATCAATAGGCTCGCCAATATGAATTTCTGCTTTTTGATTCAAATGTATATTAAAGGTGCGGGCAGGGAGAATATCAAAAGCTCCGCGAATTCCTATGGGAATTATAGTAGCCTTGGCTTGAATAGCAGTGATAAAACCACCTTTTTTAAATGGGGCTAGTTTGCCATCTTTTGAGCGAGTTCCTTCTGGTGCAATCCATAGAATAATGCCACTCTCCATCAGTTGCTGGGCAAATTCCAAATCCTTTATGGCTTGAAATCTGTTTTTTCTGTCAATAAAAGGGAATTCTGCTGCAGCCATTCCCTTCCCTAAAAGTGGAATTTTGGAGAGTTCTCGTTTGGCAAGCATGCGAATAGAGTTATTAGGGAATGCTTTGAAGCCTAAAGGAATATCATAAGCACTGGAATGATTGCACATAAGGATCGTTGCCTTGCCAGGCTGAGGCTGGACATTATGTGGATTGATTACTTTATATTCTACTTTCACAGCATTTAAGAGTTGATCAACCCAATGGTGGATGACTTTATCAACCCATGGCCTCGTAGGGGTGCTAAAAAGATACTTAAATATGGAGCGAGTGCAAGCAACACCTGTGTAATAAAATAGGCGGGTAATTATCCAAAAAGTTTTTAATCGACTTATTTTCATCGTTAGAGCGCATGGGATTATGAGAGGGCCATCATACAACAAGTTGAGGAATACTGGAACGATTCAAATCAAGCCGTGTATTTTAAACCAAAGATAGATATCAGCATTAATACAAGGTATAGCAATCGGAAGACAGATAGATGTTCCTGAAACAGCAGTATTCCCATGATTGCAGTCCCCAGTGAACCTATCCCTACCCATACCGCATAGGCAGTGCCGATAGGTAATGTTTGGGCAGCCTTGGCTAATAAAAACATACTAATAATCAGTGTGGTGGCTGTAAACAGGCTTGGCTGCCATTTCGAAAAACCATCGGTATATTTTAAACCGACAGCCCAACAGATTTCCAAGAGCCCCGCGATAATTAAATAAAGCCAGGGTAGTAGCATAACGACTCCTTTTAGATTGATTAAAGGCGTCGTCTTGTCTTAACCGGGTACGGCGCGTCTCGTCCGGAGATTATTTTATAGCATATCACTGCTTACAAGGAAATAGTATTCCCTGAGTCAAATTGAGCGATATGGTATAGATTATAGCTCAGTCAAAAATAGCTCATTAATAATATGGCAGGATTTTTGCACTTCCATTGCATTGGTGTTTACAATGCCTGCTGCTACGATTAACGCTTTCCATAAAGCCCATGCTTGCCCACGGAACCAAGTGCCTTTGTCTAAAGCAAGCATTTCACGGAAGATTTTTCTGCTGTCTCCTGCAAATAATGTCCAGGTAATAGCAAGATCACACGCCGGATCGCCAACGGACAACTGCCCAAAATCGATAACAGCGCATAATTTCCCATTTTTAACCAGAAGATTACCCGCGCTGATATCACCATGAACCCACACAGGTGTGCCTTGCCAAGAGGTATTCAGAGCGGTTTCCCAAATTTCAGTGGCATGGTCTGTATCAATTTTTCCTTTTAAATAATCGATAGCTTGACGGGTTTCTGGATCATAAATTTTCAAATCTCCACCGCGATAAAAGCTGTGCATCCCAGGTTTGGGGCCACCGGAAGAATCAATTTGATGAAAAGCAGTGAGGAACGTTGCCAGATCTTTTGCGATTTCATTCAGGTTAGATAAATTGGCAGAGACAATCGTTTCTCCTTCAAGCCAACGGTAAATCGACCATTTCCATGGGTATCCTTCGCCAGGCATTCCCTTTGCCAAAGGTGTCGGAATTGGAACAGGTAGCAAGGAAGCCAATTGTGGGAGCCATTGTTGCTCTTTTTCAACCTGCAATTCATATTGCTCGGCACTGGGCAGTCGTACAAGCATATCTTTGCCAAGATGAAACGTCCGGTTATCCCATCCACCGACAGCTACCGGCTTCACAGGGAGATTGGAATAATGGGGGAACTGGCTCGCAATTAAACGACAAACCAGTTTTTCGTCGATAATGAATGGCTGCATCAAAATAATATTTCCAAGTGTTATGATGCAGGAATAATAAGATTATTTTTAAATTTATCCTATCTATTTGTTTATGTTATGAAAACTAGATTGCGTGCAGCCGTTGATTGATATTTTCAATATAAAAGTCCTGATTTTGTTAACTATTGCAGGGTGTCGCATAAAAAAGAGAGTTGATGTATTAAGTTCTGATAATTATGGCAAGTTTGGGAAAGAATCTGATATCAACTGTTTAGATACTTGTTATAAGTCAAGTAATGGCAATTGTACGCTTTGATACGTATTTTCTTGTTTCAATTTAATTCCTATACCTAATAATCGTACTGGCATTCCTCTTCTGGCAAAACCTTCTTGTATCAATTGGCGTAAAACGATTAAATCAAGTTTGTCCATAACTCGTTCAATAGTTGTTTGCTGAAAGTCATTAAACTTCAATTTTACAAATAAATTGTGAATGCCAGAAATTTTACCTGCACGTTGTATTCTTGCTTCAAGGCGCGCCATAAGATCTGGCAAGACTGCCAGGCAAGCTTCACTATTTGGCAAGTCTTTTGGATAGGTTTCTTCAACGCTGATGGATTTTCGAATACGCTCAGGATTGACGGGGCGATTATCAATGCCTCGCGCTAATTCATAAAGTCTTTGACCCATGGTGCCAAATTTTTGTAATAAATATTCAATGGAATATCGCTGCAAATCAGCACAGGTTTTAATATTGAGCGCCCTCAATTTTTCCTCCATCTTGGGCCCTACGCCAAATAACTTGCGTACTGGTAAATCAAGAACAAATGCGCTAACGTCCTCAGGTCTAATAACCATTTGCCCATTCGGTTTATGCCAATCACTGGCTATTTTTGCGAGACTCTTATTTGGCGCAATGCCCGCACTCGCAGTGAGTTGTCTTGCTTGATAAATTCGGGCGCGTATTTCTTCAGCAATCCAGGTGGCGCTTCCCTGGCATTGTGTGGATTCAGTGACATCCAGATAGGCTTCATCTAATGATAAAGGTTCAATGAGGTCCGTATATTCTGTTAATAGGGATCTAATATATTGGCTTTCCTTTTGGTATACATCCATACGTACTGGCCGCAAGATTAACTCTCGGCAAAGTTTAAGCGCATGGGCTGTTGGCATTGCAGAGCGTATGCCAAATTGGCGGGCAGCATAGTTACAGGTCGCTATAACTCCACGACGTTTTGCATCCCCGCCTACAGCGATAGGTTTATTTGCCAGCTCAGGGAAATCACGCATTTCAATTGCCGCATAAAAACAGTCCATATCAATATGGATAATTTTTCTAATCGGATTCATTTTTCAATCACAGATTGCAATAACAGAGATTTCATATTAGGCCTTAGCCGACTTTCTTGAAGCTGTAAAGTTTAGTCTACAGAATAACTATTTTTTACTTTATTTAGATATCAATATAAGATTGTAATCAAAAGAAGCAACCAAGCTATTTTCCGTGAGTTACACTTCCCATACATTTGTATAGTTTAAGTTAATAGTTGAGTTTTAAAACCTGTTTTTAAATTTAAATCGCCGTTGTGATAACTTAATTGAATCAATAATTATAAAATGGTACCTTAATATTCTATTGACGAAAGGGTTCGTGAGTTTTTGCGGGTGTAGTTCAATGGCAGAACCTCAGCTTCCCAAGCTGATGGCGTGGGTTCGATTCCCATCACCCGCTCAATAAAAGAATGTGACATGTCTTCATAGAGCCCATCAAGCGATACTCATAGAAAATTTAACGATCATCCAGGCTCATCATTAAAAAACCACAGAATGCCGCATTGCTGGGCGCTAGTGATTTTTCAATTTTTGTTTTCATTTGGTTAATGATATTCCTATAAGATTCATAGAACTCCCAGGAAGGGGTTGGGTTATATACAATATCAAGGTTCAGTTCTTTAATGATATTTTTGGTTGTTGTAGGTTTTATAAACACATCCACTTCAGGATTGAAGTAAGCCTGAAAAATAGTCATTAAAGTCCACTTCGCCAGTTTCTCTCTTTGAAATTGAAAAAGAAGCTCTTCAAAGCCTTCCTGTTCATTTCCATACAAAAGTTCTTTTAATCCTTTTGCAATAAGTACTTTATCGTTTGGAGGAGTTCTTTTAATAAAATCTCTAAATTTAGGTTTTTCAAATATTGAAATCAGAGATGACTGAGTAACAATTTTCAACATGGAATTTGTTATTTCATCAGGGTTTTTAAAATTTTGCTTGGCAAAACTCCCTTGAGCCAAAGCAACCATCTTATCCATTTTATGTTTTTTACCCATTTCAATCATTTCAGGGTGGTAGAAACCGCCTGGATATCTTTCCAGAAAATTAGAGGCTGCTTTTTTAAGTTTTTTAATATCCATAAATTAACCTTTTGTCACAACAACAGAATCAATTAAGAAACAAAAATGGTTCCAGGTGGCCATTATTAAACTTATTATGTAATGATTGGCTGGCAATGTGGGCAAAATGCGGAGTGGCGCCCGGCAATCACGACAGTTTCTATTTTATTTTCACATACCAAACAGGGGAGATTTTTCCTGCCATAAACCTTTAAAGCAAAACGAAAGTACCCTGGTTTACCATCAGAAGAATAGAAATCACGAAGTGTCGTCCCTCCAGCCTCTATGGCAGATTCAAGTATCTTTTTGATGTGACCAGTCAGAGAATTGAATTCTTCTGTAGTTATCTTTTTTGCAGAGGTATTTGGATGGATTTTGGCAAGAAAAAGACTCTCTGCCGCATAAATATTCCCTATCCCGACAACAATTTGACTATCCATAATAAATGACTTGATGGATTGCGATTTATTCGCAGCTTTACGTAATAAGTACTCGCTATTAAAGTCATCAGACAGAGGTTCCGGGCCTAAATGTGCCAGCAGTGGGTGTTGGTAAGGATTTTCATCAATGTAAATAAATAAGCCAAATCTTCTAGGATCGCAGAATCTGAGAGCAAGCCCATTATTAATGTGCAGATCAACATGATCATGTTTTTGAGGATTTGCTGTCTGGGATACGATACGCAAATGTCCGGACATTCCAAGATGGATGAGAAGATAACCTTTATCCATATGAAGTAAGATGTATTTTCCTCTACGGGTAATAGCTGTTATATGCTTTCCTTGGCATAATTCATTCAGGTTTAGAGGTACTGGTAATCTAAGTTTTCGATTACGCACTTGCACTGCGGTAATCATACGGCCTTCAAGATGGGGTTTAATACCTTGCTTTGTTGTTTCGACTTCGGGTAATTCAGGCATTATTTTTTATCATCATGTTCTATAATTCTTCCTTGTTCTTTCTGGGATGATTTGCTGGGGAAGAAATATTCCTTAGCTAAGGCCCCAAGCCAGAGTATTCCACCGATGATTACGCCCCAAATGGCCACATAAAAAAACATGAACAATAAGGCTATAACTATTGCGATCCCAACACCAATCACTATAAAAGGCACAATATTTTCAATCAATTTCTGAACTTTATCGCTCATGTCTATATCCTGATAAAATAAGATGAGTAAATTTATTATCGACTACATCATGAAATCATGCAATGAAATGATAAAAAATGTGTTATCATTACACATATATTGATTCTATAATTTAGGAATAAAATACATTCACTCTTAAATTATAGTTATTTTTATAATTCCGTACAATGTGGGGTTATTATGGTATTCGGCTTTTTAAACCTATCTTTCTGGGGATATGTTCTTGCAACTTTTATCCTGACTCAAATCACAATTGCATCTGTTACTATCTATCTGCATAGGAACCAGACTCATAGAGCGCTAACATTACACCCTGTGGTCAGTCATTTTTTCCGTTTTTGGTTATGGTTAACTACGGGTATGGTTACTGCGGATTGGGTTGCTATCCATCGCAAGCACCATGCAACAACTGATGTTGAGGGAGACCCTCATAGCCCAGTGGTTGAGGGAATCAGGAAGGTATTTTGGCAAGGCGCTGAACTTTACAGAGAGGCACGCAAGGACAGGGATATGGTTGCCAAATATTCTCATGGCACGCCAACCGATTGGATAGAGCGTAATGTCTACTCGCGCCATTCAAGTAAAGGTATTTTGCTGATGTTATTACTGGATTTATTTTTCTTCGGGATTCCTGGAATGACTGTATGGGCAATCCAAATGATGTGGATTCCGCTGTTTGCTGCGGGAGTCATCAATGGCATCGGCCATTATTGGGGATACAGGAATTTTGAATGTCCTGATGCTGCTACTAATATCATTCCCTGGGGATTTTGGATTGGTGGAGAAGAGTTACATAATAATCATCACACTTTTGCGTCCTCAGCCAAATTTTCAGTGAAATGGTGGGAGTTTGATATTGGTTGGATGTATATTCGCATTCTTTCCTTGTTCGGTTTGGCCAAGGTAAAAAAATTACCTCCCAAATTGGCTATGGATGAAGGAAAATTCCATGTTGATCTGGATACTGTGAGAGCAGTTATTTCAAATCGTTTTCAAGTGATGTCTAATTACTATAAGAATGTCATCAGACCTATTTTGAAGTATGAAAAAAATACCGGCATTGAGACAAAAGAAGACAAGAAATTGTTTCAACGGGCAGGTAGATTACTGCGTCGAGAGGATAAGCTATTATCGACAAAAGCTAAAACTCGTTTGCAAAAACTGCTCGATGCCCGCGAACAGTTGAGAGTGGTTTACTCTTACAAGCAATCATTACAAAATGTTTGGCTGAAAACAGCAACGACTCAAAAAGAATTAGTAGAAGCTCTGCAGCAATGGTGCCGCCAGGCAGAGGAATCGGGTCTTGATGTGCTGAAACAGTTTGCTCAACAATTGAAAGGCTACGTACCGGTATATACCAGGGAGTGATGTTTTTGCACTCCCCATCAATGCACAATGCAGCTAATATTTTAGTGGTGGCATATAAAATCATTGGGGAAAACAACAGCAACGCTATTGTTAGAACCATTCAATATGACATTTCCAGCTTTTAATACGCATTGGCCAACAGGTTGAGCATGCTTATTGGTTAAGCCTGTTGGTGTAAAATATTGGGTGGCGCTAATGGTATAAGGCAGTGGAGAACAAATTAATTTCCCTATAGTTTTTGGACTGCTTCCGCCTTGTAAAATAATGGATTTACTAATCCCATCATCATTCGTTACGTTAAACGCCACACTTTGATCAAATTGAACAGGGGGAGTGGAAACAGCCACTTGAACTTCGCATGAATCATCTTTGGCAAAACCATATGGTGAAAGTGTCAATGTGACTACGGATAGTGTTGTAACTAAAAATTTATTAAACATAATACCCTCATTTTCTGAATGCTACTTCTAATATTAAAAAACACTTATATTACGATGCTTACTTAAAAGCAGATTTAGGGTATCTTCATTCGATTTGTAATGCAAATTAGTCATCATTAATACATTTATATCAGATCCGTAACATGATCAAAAATAAAGTAGCTGAATTATTATCACCAACTTAGTATTATATATATGTCATTGACAAGAAAGTGAAATTAGATTGTAGTAATGTAATGTTACCTAGCAACAAAAGGAGTTGTCGATGGATAAAATGATAGCGATTGTAACTGGGGGAACAGGCGGTATTGGTTCTGCTATTAGTCAGCGCTTAGCTGATAGTTACCAGGTTGTGGCATGCTACTATAAAGATGGAAGACATGAAGAAGCAAAAAAATGGCAAGATGAGCAAAGGCAACTTGGTTATGACATTGATATCGTATATGGAGATATAGCTCAATATAGTGATTGCGAAAAAATCACATCCCTGGTGATGGAGCGTTATGGCCGTATAGATGTTTTGGTTAACAACGCAGGCATTACTAAAGACTGCAGTTTAAGAAAAATGACACCTCAACAATGGCAACAGGTTTTAGACGCCAACTTGACCAGTGTATTCAATATGACGCGCAATGTCGTTCCAGTGATGTTGGAAAGAGGTTATGGACGTATCGTCAGTATATCTTCAATCAATGGAAGAAAAGGGCAGTTTGGCCAATGCAATTATGCTTCCACCAAGGCGGCTTTATTTGGTTTTACCAAGAGTCTTGCATTAGAAGTAGCAAGTAAAGGTATTACGGTAAACACAGTGTCGCCTGGGTATATTGAAACTCCTATGCTCGCTGCATTGAAAGAAGATGTACTCAATTCAATCATATCCAGTATTCCTGTTGGTCGATTGGGATACCCAAAAGAAATTGCAGATGCCGTTGCATTTTTAGCATCACCAGATAGCGGATTTATTACGGGGGCAAATCTGGACGTCAATGGTGGTCAGTATATGTAGTCAGAGTTTGATTCACCGATTAAGAATCTCAAGAGGTTTTGTGAACATATTATTTACTGTTCGCAAGGCACCTTGGGATTTTGAAAAAGTGGCTGCGATCACCGTTAACAATGAATAAAATATAAGCTCCAATTTTAAATCATCAATTGGGGATAGGGAAAAACTAATAGAGAAATTCATGCTGAATAATAATGTGGTATTAATTACTGGTGGAACAGGTGACATTGGTACGGCTGTTGCAAAACAACTGGATTCAACTTTTAAACATGTCATTGCTTTGGATTTGGTTTCCTATGATGAGGGTGAAGCATGGCTTCATGATTTGAAGACACAAGGCTATAAAAATATTAATTTCAGGCATATGGATGTAACTGATTATGAGCAATGTGCTGAAGTAATAGGCTTAATTATTGAAGAGTTTGGTGGTATTGATGTGCTGATTAATAATGCTGGAATTACTCGAGATGCTGTGTTTACCAAAATGACCAAAAGGCAATGGGATGAAGTGTTACGTGTCAATCTTGATGGAATGTTTAATGTAACTAAACAAGTAGTAGAGAGTATGAAAGCTCAGGAGTCAGGCCGAATAGTGAATGTGTCTTCGGTTAATGCCCAGAAAGGGCAATTTTCCCAAGCCAATTATGCTGCTTCAAAGGCTGGAGTATATGGTTTTACCAAAAGTCTTGCCCAGGAACTAATGATTAAAAATATT
The DNA here is from genome assembly GCF_000008485.1 of Legionella pneumophila subsp. pneumophila str. Philadelphia 1. NCBI lineage: Bacteria > Pseudomonadati > Pseudomonadota > Gammaproteobacteria > Legionellales > Legionellaceae > Legionella > Legionella pneumophila. The sequence continues at coordinate 601,253 of NC_002942.5, forward strand.
ACAGTAAACAGTATTTCTCCTGGTTACGTTAATACTCGTCTGATGAAAGGTATTAGACCAGATATTCTGGAGGGGATTATTAATTTGATACCCGCAAAAAGATTGGCAGAGCCACAAGAAATTGCTTGGGCTATTGAATTTCTGATTAGTGAGAAAAGTCGATATATCACGGGAGCAAATCTTAGCGTTAATGGTGGTTTGCATATGTATTAACTTTTTTAACCTTGAAAGAATTTGTAAAAGAAGTGTGAAAGATTTACTCTTGGGCTTAAAGAAGCAAACTATACCAATTTTGCACATCATTTTATAATTATATTTCTATATCTGATACTTGAGAAAATAATGACTCGACTTATAAAAAAATACAAAAATCGAAGACTGTATGATACTGAAATTAGTCAATATATTACTGTTGAGCAACTACAAAAGTATGTTGTAGATGGTATTGATTTCAAGATAGAAGATTCAGAGACAGGAAAGGATTTAACTAATTCGGTTCTGTTGCAAATTATAGTGGAAATGGAGGCGGGACCAACGCAATTTTTGTCTTCAGAAATTTTACGTCAAATCATTTCATTAGCTAATCATCCAATGCATGTTTCCTTTAAGGAAATGATGGAACAAATGTTTCATGCAATGGACAAACCTTTACAAAACAATCCTTACCAGCAAGCGACTGAAGCCTGGAATAAGCAAATGCAACAAATGGTGCATCAATGGCAAAAAATGTTTAAAGTCTAAAAATTCCTCCCAAACTTTTTTGTAGTTAATAGAACGTTTCGTTTTACGAGTTTTACTGGTGATTTGGAAAGCGCAATACACATCAAAAATCCATGAATTTAATCGTGATTTTTGGTGCACTGCAAAAAATAATTAGATAAGATATTGACAAACAATAAAGATAAGGTCTACTATTATATTGTGCAGTGCAACAATATGGAGAATATTATGACTCAATACAATTTTGAAAGATGGAGTGAAATGGCAAAAAAAATACAAGAGCCTTTCCAGGCCATTGCTGAACTGAATGTTAAAACCCTGCAAGGGTTAAGTTATTTGAAGCCTGATGAACTGGCTCAAGTTAAAAAGCCCGAAGAAATGCTGGAAAAACAAATTAATTTGGCAGTGGAAAATGGCCACAAGGCTTTGGATTATATGCAAAAATCATTTCAAATTATTGAAAAAGCTATGTTAAGTTTTGTACAAGAAGCTAAAAAAACAACTGCTGAAGTAAAGAAATAATTCCTTTAAAAGGCTTATTTGATCAAAATAAGCCTTTTCTATTTTCATATCATTGAGCATATTTCCAGCCGCCAACTGCTAGATAATACCCAAGCGAGTCAATTAAAATAGAAATCGATTTTTTTATTAAGAAACACGAGTATCTCGTTAATAAAAACACTGGCTATTTCATGAAATAAATAATGGTTATACGCGCGTAATTACGCAAAACTATAGGTTAACCATTAAGATATTAATTTATAAGCTATCGAATATCAAAAAGCTGGCACCCATTGGATACTGGTTTTTCAGGCAATACAACTTGAATATTAATCCCTTTTATAGTTGGGCTACTGCGTGCTTTATCAAGGTAATCAATTAAGGATACATCAACTACTTTACCATATTGAGAAGAGGCTTGCCGAAAAAACAGTTCGTTATTAATCCAAATAGCAAAGCCTAAATGCGAAATATCTAATTCTGTCCCTATTTGTTGGCGTAAGTCCCAATTGGGTCTGATAATTTCGATAACAGCCCCGTTAGGAATTTGGGAAAATAAATGCAGGTTAGGTTTATTCTCTGAAAACAAGGCAGTGAACGGAATATAAGGGACATTAGAAAGAGAAGTTTCCAGCGTTTTACCTTTGGCCTTTAGTTCCACAAGACGTTTTTCCTGCTCATTTTTATCTTGTTTTTGCAATCGAATGGTATCGATCGTTTTATGATTATACCATTGTGGTTTGTTGATTAAGGCATTAGCATAAAGAGCAACAGGCTGCTTTTTTTCATTTCTGATAGAGAAGGTAATGTCTTTAAGTAAACCTCTCTTCTGGTTATAGTTATTCCAGTCTATAGAGGTAAAATGATTTCTGTTGATATAAGATCTTTTTCCATTTTTATAGCGAGTATGTTTTAAACACTCCTGGAATGATTCCAGGGAGTTAGCTAAGGCTAGAGAAAGTACTGTATTGACATAGGTATCACAATCAAAGCCATCAACTCGATATCTGGGAAATTGGTCATAACGAGCATTGGGACCTTCGCCCAAAGAGCCAAGAATATATTTTGTCCCTTTAAAGTATGCGCTGATCTGGCTAATTCTATCTGCCATAGAAGTGTTCGGCATGGTATTGAGTGTGTGATATAGTTTCCTAATTGAAGAATTAGCCTGTTCTTCAATAGCAGCTGAGTTAGTGGTAATCGCAGGGGCGGGTGGGGCTAAACCTGTATCAGTTTGTTCCTTAATGTTGGTTGTTTGGCTGCTATAACTGGAAAGGCTGGTGATAAAAAAAGCGAAATATATTAAGTATCTGAAGGGATTGTAAGTATGTTTCATAAGTCCTGATTGGTATTTTAAATCTAATTTTGGTTACATATTAACCTTTTTCAGAGGTTGGAGGCAATAATGCTCAATCTAATATGGTTAGGAATGATACTGATTTCAGTGGTGGTTGGAGTTATTGAGGGGCGTATTGACGAGGTGGTAAGAGCAGTTACTGACTCTGCCAAGCTGGGATTTGAGTTAGCGCTTGGTTTGGCTGGGATAATGACTTTCTGGTTAGGAATAATGTCGGTTGCTACAGAATCAGGTTTAGTTTCTATTTTAGGTAAAGTACTCAAACCGGTGTTAAAGCGATTATTTCCTGATATACCTGTTGAGCATCCTGCAATGGGAGCAATGGTAATGAATATTGCTGCGAACATGTTGGGTCTTGCTAATGCCGCGACCCCTTTTGGATTGCAGGCAATGAAAGAATTGCAGAGCCTTAATCAGAATTTGAAAGTTGCCACGAATTCCATGTGTACTTTCTTGGCAATAAACACTTCCAGTGTGCAATTAATTCCAGTCACCGCTATCGCATTTCTTGCTGCAAACGGGAGCACAAACCCAAGTAGTGTGGTCTTCACTTCTTTGATCGCGACTACTGTTTCTACTCTGGTAGCTATCGTTGCTGTAAAACAATTGGCTAAATTACCGCGATTTAAAATTGAAAGGACAGACAGCTTATGAATGGATTCGCTAATCATTTATCCAATTGGTTGTTTTTGACTTTCATCGTTGGTATCCCTTTGTACGCTGCAATTAAAAAAGTAAATGTATTTGATGCTTTCATAATTGGAGCAAAACAAGGTTTTGATGTGAGCGTAAAGCTTATACCTTATTTAGTTGCGATGATGGTTGCCATTGGCATGCTAAGAGCTTCAGGTTTTTTTTCCTTAATGAGTCAGATCTTATCGCCAGCGTTGACTATGATAGGAATGCCTTCCGAATTATTACCTTTAGCTCTTATTAGACCATTCTCTGGAAGTGCTTCAACAGGAGTTATGGCAGAGCTGATTCATAAATACGGAGGAGATTCATTCATCGCAAAAACCGCAGCAACAATGATGGGAAGTACAGAGACTACTTTTTATGTGATTGCCGTTTATTTTGGGTCTGTGGGTATCAGAAGAACAAGACATGCTATTCCTGCCGGATTATTGGCAGATTTAGCTGGAATCATTGCCTCGGTTTTGATTTGTCGATATTTATTTACATGATATAAGATTTTTTTAACACAAAAAGAGTAACGTTATGTTTGAATTACTTGGAGCTTACTCGCTTTATAAAGAAGTGTCTGCTGTCATTTAGATTAGGTATTGGGGTATGGAAAAATCCAACGCACAGTTTTTATCCAACGTTAACTTTCTTTTTCCCTTTACTTGCTAATTGCGCTTGCTCGAAAAGTTTTAGACGGGCTAAAAGTGTACTGGCTTTTGCTTTGAATGCTGCCATTTCTCTTGCTGGTACTGGTGCTGCAGTAGGCAAGCTTATTGTAGTTGGGTTTCTTGGCTGATTATTGACATGAAGCTCATAATGGCAATGAGGTCCGGTTGCCAGGCCGGTTTGTCCTACATAACCAATTACTTGACCTCGTTTTACTCTACTGCCTTTTGATAGACCTTTCTGGAATTTGAGTAAATGCCCATAAATAGTGCTGTATGTTTTATCATGCTTAATTTTAATCATATTGCCATATCCGTTATGCCTATCGATGATTGTAATAACCCCATCGCCGGTAGCATGTATTGGTGTTCCAATCGGGGCAGCCAAATCGATACCTTTGTGCGCTCGTCTGTAATGAAGAATTGGGTGGTATCTCGATAAAGCAAAAGTCGAGCTTATATGGCTAAATTTAATTGGATATCGAGTGAAGGCTTTTTTAAAGCTGGTGCCTTGTGGGGTAAAATAGTCTTGCTCACCATGAGCGTTAGTATGACGTATTGCTTGATAAGTTTTTCCACGATTAGTATACGTTACTACCAGAATGTCTCCTACTCCAACCATTTTATCTTCAATGTAATAAGCATCATAAATTATCGAGAATTGATCTCCGGAGCGCAAAGATCTGGAAAAATCAATTTCTTTGTTAAAGATAGTGGTCATTTGACGGACTAATTTTGAGGGGATGTTAAATCGTTGGGCTGTTGTATACAAAGAACCTTGGACTGTTGCAGTCACATAACGATTTTGAGTGGTTGTTTTTTTTGAGTCAATTTTGGTTTTGTATATTTTCCCTGCGCGATAAACTGTTAGTGTTTGAATGGTGTTTACAGGAACAATTAATTTTTCCAATTTATTTTTTTTAATTAAAAATTGTAATTTCTGGTTGGGTTTGATTCTTGTAAGCATCTTGGCGTGCGGGTTATTTTTTATCACATCATTTAAATTTTGCGCGGTTAGTCCTAGCCTATGGAAAATGGTCGCCATAGAATCTCCTGAATGAGGATTGACTATTTGCCATTCATTATCTTTTTTTACATGACTTGTATTGATTGGTTTGTCTTGCTGATCTTGCTTTGTTTGCATAGGTTTTGTAGCAGATTTAATATCAGGTTTTTCATGCGGAATTTCCGTGGAAGCTTCAGCAGGTATATCTCTTGATAACTCGTCTGATAGTTCGGGGTATAAATCAGTTTGGTCAGCATAACTGCTTCGTTTAGGGTGTGAAAAATTTTTCACTAGCAAATACGGAAGCGAAAAGGCAAATACCAACGCAAAAAACGCTAATAGCTTTGATGAGTTACCAGATTTTCTTTTTGGTATATTCGGTCTTTTATCCATTTTTTGCCTATATTGCCGTCATCTGAAAAATGCTGCTATTTAAATTTCAATCAATATATCACAGTCATTATTTGGAAGTGACCGCTACCTTGAGTCAACTAAATCGACTCTTATTTGGATATTTTGTTATATTTTTCTCAATTTAGAGTAATAAATTATCTCAAAATGTATCATTTGGTATAGCAGGAAATTGCTAACCGGGCTAAGATACTCGCTGCGAGAAGATAGGTCAATCATTTATACGGGTTTTAATGACATGATAGTTCAAGATTCAGTTTGTTCCGAATTAATGCGGGGGTGTGAGGAAATTCTTCCTGTACCTGAGTTGGAGAAGAAATTACAAAAAGGTATCCCATTGAAAATAAAGGCAGGTTTTGATCCAACAGCGCCAGATCTTCATTTGGGACATACTGTACTGCTTAATAAATTGAGGCAGTTTCAGCAATTTGGTCATGAGGTTATTTTTTTGATTGGTGATTTCACAGCCATGATTGGTGATCCGACTGGAAAAAATGTAACCCGAATGCCATTGAGTCAGGAAACGGTTCTGGAAAATGCAAAGACCTACCAACACCAGGTATTTAAAATTCTTGACCCTGATAAGACTACTGTGGCTTTCAATTCACAATGGCTTAATAAATTTAATGCGGTTGATTTGATTCGACTGGCTGCAACACATACAGTGGCAAGAATGCTGGAACGAGATGATTTCAATAAACGTTATACTACAGGACAGCCTATCGCAATTCACGAATTTTTGTACCCGCTGTTACAAGGTTATGATTCGGTGGCATTAAAAGCTGACGTTGAACTTGGCGGTACTGATCAGAAATTTAATTTATTGATGGGTAGAGAATTACAGAAGCATTATGGCTTTGAGCCTCAAGTTGTCATGATGACACCATTGATAGAGGGTTTGGAT